>NZ_RZPH01001150.1:0-1787 GCF_004022825.1 Mesorhizobium sp. M7A.F.Ca.CA.004.04.2.1 | reverse complement strand
TGGTGTTCCTGAACAAGGTCGACCAGGTCGACGACGCCGAGCTGCTCGAATTGGTCGAGCTCGAGGTTCGCGAGCTTCTGACCAAGAACGAGTTCCCCGGCGACGACATTCCGATCGTCAAGGGTTCGGCTCTGGCTGCGCTGGAAGATTCCGACAAGAAGATCGGTGAAGACGCGATCCGCGAGCTGATGGCTGCGGTCGATGCCTACATTCCGACGCCGGTTCGTCCGCTCGACAAGCCGTTCCTGATGCCGATCGAAGACGTGTTCTCGATCTCGGGCCGCGGCACGGTCGTGACCGGCCGCGTCGAGCGCGGCGTGGTCAAGGTCGGCGAGGAGCTGGAGATCATCGGCATCCGTCCGACGACCAAGACGACCTGCACGGGCGTCGAGATGTTCCGCAAGCTGCTCGATCAGGGCCAGGCCGGCGACAACATCGGCGCGCTGCTGCGCGGCGTTGATCGTGAAGGTGTCGAGCGCGGCCAGGTTCTGGCCAAGCCGGGCACGGTGAAGCCGCACAAGAAGTTCGTGGCCGAAGCCTACATCCTGACCAAGGATGAAGGTGGCCGTCACACGCCGTTCTTCACCAACTACCGTCCGCAGTTCTACTTCCGCACGACCGACGTGACCGGCATCGTGTCGCTGCCGGAAGGCACCGAAATGGTGATGCCGGGCGACAACATCACGGTCGATGTCGAGCTGATCGTGCCGATTGCCATGGAGGAGAAGCTGCGCTTCGCTATCCGTGAAGGCGGCCGCACCGTCGGTGCCGGCATCGTCGTCACCATCAAGGAATAATCGAGCCCGGCATTCGCCGGATCGACAAGAAAAGGGCGGTCTTCGGGCCGCCCTTTTCTTTTGCGAGGCTATCGGTTGCGGCCCAGTCGGCCGAACCCTGTTGCAAGGCTCCGGGCCTCGACTAGTATAGGTTGCATCGAGGGGCTTTTTTCAAATGGTTCCAAGGCGGTTTTTCCATCGTCGGGCATTGTGGCCGCTGGCTCTGACCTGGCTGCTCGCATTGCTTGCCGCAGGCCCGGGAGCCTTTGCGGCGGATGCGGCGCCGGATCTTGGGCCGACGATGCGGTTCGGCATCGTTCGCAGCAACGCACCGGGGTGCGAGCCGATCTGCCCGGAATGGATATCGGCCGAGGGCTCGATAGAAGCCGGCACGCCGGCACTCTTCAAACGCATGCTGAAGACGCTTGGTGGGCGGAAACTGCCTGTTGTCGTCGATTCTCCCGGCGGCAATGTCGAGGCGGCGCTGACGCTTGGCCGGCTGATCCGCAAGAACAAGTTCGATATCGCCATCGGCAAGACGGTGTTTTCCAGCTGCCAGCCCGATGCGAAGGGCTGCCAGGGCCGTGACGCCCGCTACTTCGGCGATGTCATCGACTATGGCGCCATGTGCAATTCCGCCTGTCCTCTGATGTTTGCCGGCGGTATCAGGCGGGTGGCCGGCGAATGGGCCTATCTCGGCGTCCATCAGATCACCACGACCTACATCCGTACGAAATTGCAATACCGGACCACCTATCGCGTCGTGGGAGGCAAGAAGAAGATCCTCAACACAAAGATCGTCAGCCGCAAGAACGCCGGCAGCTACAAGACCTACGAGATGAGCAAGGCGGTTGAGAAAAAGCTGGCGGCCTACCTGAAACAGATGGGCATCGAACAAAGCATGCTCGAAACGATGAAGGGCACCCCGGCCAGCGAAATCCACCAGATCGCCCTCGACGACATGCTGGCGATGAAGCTGGTCACCAGCACGGACGCTGTAGGCGTGTTGAC
>NZ_RZPH01001149.1:0-1793 GCF_004022825.1 Mesorhizobium sp. M7A.F.Ca.CA.004.04.2.1 | reverse complement strand
CGCTCGTCCAGCTGTTCACGGTCGTCAATCCGTTCCTCGCCTCGATCTGGCCCGACGACCAGCCGCCGCGCCTGGCGCTCGGCTACGGCTCGATCATCGCGGCGCACGGCCTGTTCTCCATGGCGCTGGTGACGATGATCGTCGGCACGCGTCTCGGCAGCCTCGACCGCAATCTGGTCGAGGCGTCGAGCGATCTCTACGCCACGCCATTGACGACGTTCCGCTCGATCGTGCTGCCGCAGATCATGCCGGCCGTCGTTGCCGGTTTCCTGCTCGCCTTCACCTTCTCCTTCGACGATTTCATTGTGGCCTTCTTCGTCGCCGGGGCGCAGACGACGCTGCCGATCTATGTCTTCGCGTCGATCCGGCGCGGCGTGACGCCGGAGATCAACGCCATCGCGACGATCGTGCTCGTCGCTTCCGTGCTGCTTGTGGTGCTTGCCCAATGGCAATTGCGCCAGCGCAAGCCGTCGAACTGAAAGTCGCATCATGATCCTCAAAGACCGCATCGCCGTCGTGACCGGCGCCGGCTCCGGCATCGGGCGCGCCGGCGCCATGATCATGGGCAGGGAAGGCGCGGTGGTCGTCATCGCCGACAGGGATCAGGCCGCCGGCGAAGCAACGGCTTCGGACATAAGGGCAGTGGGCGGGCAGGCCGAGGCGATCGCCACTGACGTCGCGGACGATGGGGCGCTGGAAAAGCTCATTGCCGGCACGATCGAGAGGCACAGGCGCATCGACATCCTGCACAATCACGCCGGCATCCAGGTCGGCGGAACGCTGACCGAGGTCGAGGTCGGCGGCATGGACGCGTCATGGCGGGTCAATGTGCGGGCGCAGTTCCTGGCGGCCAGGATGGTCATGCCGTCGATGGTCGCACGAGGCGGTGGTGTCATCCTCAATACCGCCTCCAATTCGGGCGTGTTCTACGACCGCGAGATGATCGCTTACGCCACTTCCAAACACGCGGTAGTGGCAATGACGCGGCAGATGTCGCTCGACTATGCCCGGCACAATGTCCGCGTCAACGCGCTCTGCCCGGGCTGGGTCGACACGCCGTTCAACGAACCGTTCATCGCCCAGATGGGCGGACGCGAGGCGATCGAAACCTATGTCCGCACCAAGATTCCGATGGGACGCTGGGCCAGCGCCGATGAGATCGCGGAAGCGATCCTGTTCCTCGTCTCCGACCGCTCATCCTTCATGACCGGCCAGGCGCTGGTAATCGACGGCGGTGAAAGTATCGGCTGAGACTTGTGCTTTCTTTATCAATTGCCCTGTTTCAAAGCCTTTCCGATATACCACGTCACGACTTTCACCCATGCCGCTGGATTCCGGCAGGACTATAGTCCTGCCGGCATGGGACTTCAGTGCCATCGCCGTTCAAGAGCGCTGATTCGTGTTTAATATCAGATGGTTATGCTTCGGGCTGATCGGCAGATCGCGTATTGAGACAGCATTTGTCTAAAGTTTACTCTGTACAATTAGCGATTTCTCATAGGACGGTCACTAGCGGTCGGGCCAGGTGACGATTCCCGAGGAGATTACCATGACAAACCGGAAAACTCTGTTCGCGGCGCTTGCCGCATTGGCGCTTCTGGCGTCTCCGGCGCTCGCCGGAGCCGGCGGCAACGGGCACGGCGGCGGCAATGGCGGTGGCAACGGCAACGGCGGGGGCAATGCCGGCGGTAACGGCGGCAATAGCAATGGCAAGAGCGGCGGTTCGCACGGCAAGTCTTCGTCGGCTCGGGGGCAGGTGGCAAAGGCCAAAACGGACGACACCACGGTCGACA
>NZ_RZPH01001148.1:0-1795 GCF_004022825.1 Mesorhizobium sp. M7A.F.Ca.CA.004.04.2.1 | reverse complement strand
GCCGATAATCGTCTGCACAATTGCGGCGACGATGAGCTCGACGCCTCCAAGCGGATCGTCGTGTGCACCAGCCTGCTGGAGGACAAGGCCGTATCGGTGAATGATCAAGCCCTTGCCCATTTCAACCGAGCGAATGCACTGGACGGCAGCGGCGAATATGACCGCGCCATTGCGGACCTCGACCAGGCGATTGCGCTCGATCCGAATCATATCCTCGCCTTTCGACGGCGCGCCGAGATCTGGATGAAGAAAGGCGACAAGGCTCGCGCCATTGCTGACTATGACCAGGCGATCAGGCTCGATCCAAAGGATGCCTCGATCTACCGCGACCGCGCTGATGTCTGGGCGAGCAAGATGTTCTACAAGCGGGCCATTGCCGAGTACGATCAGGCGATCAGCCTCGATCCGAAAAACGCCGTCGGCTACAACAATCGCGGTCTGCTATGGTCGTACATCGATGATGCGGACCGGGCCTTAGCCGACCTTAGCCAGGCGATCACCCTCAATCCCCATTATGCCGAAGCCGTCACCAATCGGGGTCGGGTCTGGTCGTACAAAGGCGAGTATGATCTTGCGCTGGCGGACTACGATTACGCGATCGCCATCAATCCAGGCTATGTGCAAGCCTACGACAGCAGGGGCCTCGTCTGGGCATCCAGGCATAAATATGATGACGCCATATCAGATTACAATCTCGCGATCGCAATAGATGCCGGCTATGCTGGCGCCTACAGGAACCGTGCCGCGGCCTGGAGCGATAAAGGCAAATACGACACCGCCATCGCGGACTATGATCAAGCGATCTTCCTCAATCCTGAAGATGCCGCCGCCTATCTCGGGCGCTGTTACGTGTGGCTGTACATGGCGAAAAACAATCGCGCGATCAATGATTGCACTCAGGCGTTGCACTATGCGCCGAACTATCCCAGCGCCTACGAAGCGCTGGGTATCGCCAGTATGTACAAGACAGACTATGTCGAGGCCTTCGCCAACTTCAACGAGGCTGTTCGTCGAAACCCAAAATTCGCGGGTTTCTATCAAAGTCGCGGCATTGCCGGATTCTACTTTGGTCCGGCCGCCAAGGCACAGGCCGATCTGGAGAAGTCCGCCCAAATGCAGCCCCAGGATGCGTATTCCGCAATCTGGGTGGACCTTGCCCGGCGCCGCAACGGGCAGTCGAGCATCCTGCGCGTGGCAAAGCTCGACATGACGAAATGGCCGGCGCCGCTGGTCCGCATGCTGCTGGGTGACCAGGCGCCTGAAGTGACACTGAAGGCGGCTGATGATCCGGATGCAACCATCAGGAACGAGCAGGTCTGCGAGGCCAATTTCTACACAGCGGAATTCCAGCGGCTGCAGCATCGTGACGACGAGACGTTGCCGCTCTATCGGCTCGTGCTAAGCGATTGCCCAAAGCATTTCATCGAATACCTCGCTGCGATCAACGCGCTACGCTCCATGGGCAAAGCGCCGTAGAGCGCGACTTCACACCAGCGCCTCCGCCAGCAGTTTTGCCTGTGGCGTCAGATCCTCGAAGCGGCGGGCACAGAGGTTGAGCTGGCGTGTTGCCCAGTCGTCGGTCAACCGTAGGCTGCGCAGCGTGCGGGCGGAGCGGCGCGCGGCACTTTCGGGCACGATGGCGATGCCGGCGCCCTGGGCGACCAGCCGGCAGACATTGTCGAGGCCGGGCACGCGGATGCGGAAGTGCAGATGGCCGCCAAGGCGGGCGGCCTGACGGGTGATGTGCTCCTGCAAGGGATGGCCGGCGCTCAGGCCGACAAAGGCTTCGCCGAGC
>NZ_RZPH01001147.1:0-1796 GCF_004022825.1 Mesorhizobium sp. M7A.F.Ca.CA.004.04.2.1 | reverse complement strand
TGATCGCCACCATGACTGGCACCATGATGACGGTGGTCGGGCGTGATGGGATTGAAGGGTGAGTGGCCGGTTCGCCGCAGGCGAATTCATCGTGCCGGTGGCACGATGAAAGGCCACGAACGCCGGGAGCTGCCGGAGGCAGCGGGTCCCGGCGAGCGGCGGTGCAGATAAGCAGATGATCGGGCGGAGAGGAATAAATCATCATGGCCGATAAAATCTCGCGCCTGTCGGGCAAGGACGTCCTCTTCGTTATGGCGGCGCAGGCCGAATACGGCCCGCACCTCAAGCAGCTGTTCACGCCGCTGATGACCGGTGTCGGTCCGGTCGAGGCCGGCGTCAGGCTGGGTGCTGAACTCTCCTGGCTGAAATCGCAAAAAGCACTGCCGGATCTCGTTGTTTCGCTCGGTTCAGCCGGCAGTCGGACGCTGCAGCAGACGGAAATCTACCAGGCGGTTTCGGTCAGCTACCGTGACATCGACGCTTCGCCGCTCGGCTTCGAGAAGGGCGCCACCCCCTTCCTCGACCTGCCGGTAACCGTGCCATTGCCCTTCAAGATACCGGACATCAAGCAGGCGACCCTGTCGACCGGCGGCGCGATCATCACTGGCGCGGCGTATGATGCTGTTAGCGCCGACATGGTCGACATGGAGACCTTCGCCTGCCTGCGCGCCTGCCAGCTGTTCGACATTCCGCTGATCGGTCTGCGCGGCATTTCCGACGGGGCGGCGGATCTCAGGCATGTCGGCGACTGGACCGAATATCTTGAAGTCATCGACGAGAAGCTGGCGGACGCCGTCATGCGGCTCGAACGGGCGATCGGCGACGGCGCCCTTCGGACGGAACCACCCCATGAAGATGCCGGACCAGCCTGAAAGTCGGGCTACGCAACCCATTGCGTCGACTCGTTTCTTTCTCTAAACGCTCGCCATGAAAACAGCCAATCATCCCGACACCGTCCTGATTGTCGATTTCGGCAGCCAGTTCACCCAGCTCATCGCTCGCCGCATCCGCGAGGCCGGTGTGTTTTCCGAGATCGTGCCGTTCCAGTCGGCCGAAGCGGCATTCAAGCGCATCAATCCGAAAGCCGTGATCCTGTCCGGCGGTCCGGCTTCGACCGGCGATATCGGCAGCCCGCGCGCGCCGCAGATCGTCTTCGACGCCGGCGTGCCGGTGCTCGGCATCTGCTATGGCCAGATGGCCATGTGCGTGCAGATGGGCGGCGTCGCCGAAAGCTCCGACCATCGCGAGTTCGGCCGCGCCTTCGTCGAGATTCAAAAAGACAGCCCGCTGTTCGAAGGCCTGTGGGCGCCCGGCCAGCGCCATCAGGTGTGGATGAGCCATGGCGACCGCGTCATCTCCTTGCCCAAGGGCTTCGAAGTGTTCGGCAAGTCAGAGGGCTCGCCCTTCGCCATCTTCGGCAACATCGAGCGCAAGATGTACGGCATCATGTTCCACCCCGAGGTGGTGCATACGCCCGACGGCGCCCGGCTGCTCAGGAATTTCGTCCACAACATCGCCGGCATCGAGGGCGACTGGACCATGCGCGCCTACCGCGAGCACGCGGTCGAGACGATCCGCAAGCAGGTTGGCAAGGGCAAGGTCATCTGCGCGCTGTCGGGCGGCGTCGATTCTTCCGTTGCGGCGCTGTTGATCCACGAAGCGGTTGGCGACCAGCTGACCTGCATCCTTGTCGACCACGGCCTGATGCGCAAGGACGAGGCCGCGGGCGTGGTGGCGATGTTCCGCGAGCATTACAATTTGCCGCTCATTCTGGTGAACGCGTCGGACCGTTTCAT
>NZ_RZPH01001146.1:0-1796 GCF_004022825.1 Mesorhizobium sp. M7A.F.Ca.CA.004.04.2.1 | reverse complement strand
GCGCTCAGCTGGGCAACCGTCAACGGCACCGACTACGCGCAGGTCAGCGGCGGAGCCATCAACGCCTTCACCGCCTATGCAAACAAGGACAATGCCAGCACCTGGCTGACCGGCGACGTGGTCAGTGACGCGGGCGGGGCGGCCAACACCCCGTTCGCCAACACCGTTGCGGGCAACGTCCAGCTCGGCGGCATCAAATACACCGCCGCGGCCAACTCCATAGTCACCGTCGGCGCCAGCAACACGCTCGGCGTGGACGGCACGATCATTGTCGCCTCCAGCGTCAACAATGCCAGTCAGACCATCACCGGCGGCTCGATCACCGGCGCGACCGGCGGCGGTACGCTGGGCGTGCTCGAAAACAGCACGGGCACCGGTACCTTCACGATCGCGTCGACGATCGTCGACAATGGCGGCGCAACCAGCTTCGCCAAGGGCGGCGCCGGCAAGGTCGCGCTGACCGGCGCGAACAGCTACACCGGGGGCACGACGCTGAGCGGCGGCACGTTGGCCATCGACAGCGTCGCCAATGGCGGCTCTGCGAGCAGCATTGGCGCTTCGGGCGCGGCTTCGGCGAACCTGGTGCTCGAAAGCGGTACGCTGGAATATACCGGCGTCGGTGCGGGCACGACCGACCGCGGCTTTACCCTGGTCAATGGTGGTGCACCGCGGACGATCCAGGTCGACAGCGGCAATCTGAGCTTCGGCGGCGTGGTCGTCGGTTCGGACGATGCCGGATTCAACAAGACCGGCGCCGGCCTGCTGACACTTGGCAATGCCGCCAACACCTATACCGGCATCACGACGATCTCCGCCGGTACGCTGTCGGTCAACACGCTGGCCGATGGCGGTGTGGCGAGCGGTATCGGCGCATCGTCCTCGGATGCCGAGAACCTCGTGATCCAGACCGGCGGAACGCTGCAATATACCGGGGCGACCGCCAGCACCGATCGCGGCTTCACGCTCAACGGAGGCGCGGGTGGCTCGCTCGATGTCACCAATGCGGCAACGACGCTCACCGTCAGCGGCACGGTGGTTGGCGCCGTGCCGTTTCACAAAGCCGGCGCCGGCACTCTGGTTTTTTCGGGCACCAACAGCAACAACGGTCCGACATTCATTGACGGCGGCACGTTGCGCGCCGGATCGACCCAGGCCTTTGGTGGTCCCAATGCCATGAATTTGGCGGATGTCGCCGGCGTCACGCTCGACCTGAACGGTTTCAACAACAAGGTCGGCGGGTTGTCGGGAGGCGGCGCGAATGGCGGTACCGTTCGCCTCGGCGGAGCGACCCTGACGGTCGGCGGCACGACCGTCAGCTTCAGCGGCGCCATCACCGGGGCCGGCGGCCTCACCAAGGACAATAGCAGCACCCAGACGTTTGTCGGCTGCAACAACACCTATACCGGCGCGACGAACATCATCGGCGGTACGCTCAGCGTGGATTGCCTTGCCAATGGCGGCCAGGCAAGCGGCATCGGCGCTTCGACCAGCGCCTCCGCCAACCTTGGCCTGAATGGCGGCGTCCTTGCCTATACCGGCGGCAGCATCAGCATCGACCGCGGCATCACACTTGCCACTACCGGTGGGGCCATCAACGTGGTGAATGCCGCCACCGTGCTCGGCGGGAGCGGCCCGATCGTCGGTGCCGGCGCCTTCCGGAAGGACGGCGCAGGCACGCTCGTCCTGTCCGGTAACAACACCTATACCGGCATCACGACAGTCACAGGTGGCATCCTGCGCGCCGGCTCCAGCAGCGCCATCGGAGCGGGTGGATTCGGCCTGAACAACACCGCCGG
>NZ_RZPH01001145.1:0-1799 GCF_004022825.1 Mesorhizobium sp. M7A.F.Ca.CA.004.04.2.1 | reverse complement strand
GTAATAACTCTACCGTCCGAAACGGCTTTCGCGCGTCAGGTCCACCCCACATGAAAGTTCCGCGAGCAGCACGGACGGAGAGGCCGGTCACAACTCCTTCGCGTGCTCTTTTACTACCGAATCAAGTGCCAAATGGAGAGGCACTGCCTTAGAGAACAGGAAGCCCTGCGCGGTTCTGCAGCCAAGCTGGTACAGAGTTTGCCGATCTGCCTCTGTTTCAACGCCCTCGGCCATGACCTCGATCCCGAGCGTCCTACCAAGATCAATCACCGCTTTGACAAGCAGCCGATTCTCCCGGGACTTGGCTAAGCCGCGAACGAAGCCCTGATCTATTTTCACCTTCCTGATCCGACTGTCCTTGAGCGATGCCAACGTCGAAAAACCGGTGCCGAAGTCATCGAGCGCGATAGAAATGCCAGCATGTGAAAGCCGGGCGAGCTTTTCATCCACTCTGTCCGGATCCACTGGGGCTTCTTCGGTAATCTCGATGTCGAACATCGTTGCAGGGAGGTCTTTTGCCGCCAGACCATTAAGAATCATCTCGTCAATATCGCCAGCTTCCAACTCGCACGGTGAAACATTCATCGCCACACGAACATCACGACGGTCAGCTTTGACCAAGCCCTCGATAAGAGCGCAACAGTCGGCGAATACCGTTTGAGTTAGCAGCTGAAGCATTCCAGTTTCGCGTGCCGCTGTCATGATCTCGGGCGGAGAAATGGGACCGTGAAGCGGGTGAGACCATCTTAGCAAGGCTTCAAAACTGACGACGGCTTCAGTTTCGAGTCTTACGATTGGCTGAAACCAAGCGACCAAGCTTCTCATCGTTATCGCCGAATGAAGATCGCGTTCGATTGACTGGCGGCGTTGCAACTCCCGGGCTAGCTCGGCATCGAACAGACAAAATTCATTCCTGCCGCGGCGCTTAGCTGTGTAAAGGGCGATGTCGGCCCGCAACAACATTTCCGTTAGTCCGGGGTTTTCAGCCAAGTAGATTCCTATAGACGCTCCAATGCGGACTGATGCGATCCCAGGATAGGGGCGAGCAAGCTTGGCTATGAGATTGGACGCGAGATTGGTGGGAGAAGGAGAATTCTTTCGCGAAGAAAAAACCAGCACGAATTCATCCCCACCGATGCGGGCGAGCGTTGAGCCCTCCGGTGCTTCTTCCTCTATTCGGCGGGCGATCCTGGCAAGCAGCTCGTCACCCGTTCTGTGACCGTAGGTATCGTTGACAGATTTGAACCCGTCCAGATCAATCAGCATGGCCACAAAGGGTCCATCGGTGTTCTCAAACTGATCGATTGCATGTTCGAGGCCCCGCCTGTTGAGGAGCGCGGTAAGATGGTCCTCCCTGGAATTGCGCTCCATTTCCGCGGCAAGCCGCTCGGCTTGATGTCTCAGGCGGCTCGCGTCACGGAAGCGCGCTTGTCCAACGAACGAGGATCGAACCAGGCCGCCCTCGAAAAGCAGGACGGCAAAAGCCAGAATGTAGTTTTCCGGGGCTCCCTTCGTCAGCAAACATGCGGCGGCAATGAGGAGTGGCGGTGTGATGAAGCATATCGCTGCCGCAGCATATGAGCTGCCGTACGTGACCGCGCCAGCTGAAATGCCCGCCAGAATTATTAGATGCAGCGATGCTTGAGACGTCGTGTATCCAGCCGTTAGGACGGCAAGGAATGACCAGGTGAATCCCGCCAGAAGAGCAAGCCTGCCAAACCAGCGAAGCCGCAGCCAAACCCGTGTCAGATCATCCTGGACTCCGGGTTCCTTCAGCTGATGACGGGCGAGTGCAAGGC
>NZ_RZPH01001144.1:0-1801 GCF_004022825.1 Mesorhizobium sp. M7A.F.Ca.CA.004.04.2.1 | reverse complement strand
CCATGAACGAACCCTGCGACGACTTGTCGGTCGCGGTCGCCGGTGCCGGTGCGGCGTCGACCCGCCGCTCGACCTCGGCAATCTGCTTGATAACCCAGTCGGGATTTGGATTGGATCCCAGTTTGGAGAAACGAGAGTAGTCGATGGTCAGATAGCCGTCCTTGAATTCGATGTCCGGGCGGATTTCGTAAGACACCCAGTCGGCGAGATAAGCGCCGGCCAGGTTCCAGTTCGCCTTTCCGAGAACGATGCCGATCGAGAAGAACCACGAGCAGTAAAAGGTGTAGAGGATGCATAGAAGGATGCCGAACGGGGCGGCATAGCGCTTCCATAAAGGCCGCTGAAACGCATCGGGATAGCGAGCGGCGATGTCGTTGATGGCGTCGGCGTTCATTGCGTTACTCTCCGCGCCCGTATGCGAACGCCTGCCTGCCGACGAGACGTTGTCTCAGCCATGCCGAAAACTGGTCAACGGCGACAATCGTGCAGAACAGCAGAAACACGATGGCTATGGTCTTGGCCTCATGGCCCCGGCTGATCGAAAGACGCAGGGATTCGCCGATGCCGCCGGCGCCGACGGCACCGAGAATGGTCGAAGCGCGCACATTGATCTCGAAGCGGAGCAGGAAATAGCTCATGAAGTTGGGCAGAACCTGAGGCACCATGCCGAACCACACCCGTTCGACCCAGTTGGCGCCAACGGCCCGCAAGCCTTCGTCAGGCTTCATGTCGGCGTTCTCGACCACTTCGTAGAACATTTTTCCGAGCGCGCCGACGGTGTGGATGCTGACCGCGAGGATCGCTGGAATGGGCCCAAGCGAGAAAATCGCCAGAAAAAAGCCGGCAATGACGATTTCCGGAAAGGCGCGGACAATTTCGAGGAAGCGGCGCGTGGTGAAGCGGAGCCAGCGGCTGGCCGTCACGTTGCTTGCAGCCAGGAAGCAGAGCAGGAAACCGAAGGTGGAGCCGACCAGGGTCGAAAACAGCGCAATGTTCAGGGTCTCGATCATCCGGTAGAAATACTCCGGAATGTAGATGCCTTGGGTCAGGTAGACCCGGCCTTCGGGATAGTCGAATTTGAGGCTGCCATCGTCATAGGGCGACGGCAGGTCGAACAGCGCGCGCACCGGGTCGAACCAGTCGCGCGGCTTCAATTCGACGAAAAAGTCGGCGATGTGGGGAAGGCGGTCGAAGAACTTTCCGGCGTTGGTCTCATTGGCGAACCAGAGCGAGCCCGAGAGCGCAAGCAACAGGAAAACCAGGCCTCCGATCGTGTAGAGGCGCCGGCGAGCGGCGAGGTCGCGCCAGTGCCGCTCGGCTAACGCTCCTTCCGTGGAGAGCGCAGGCGCGCGGTAAATTTCGGTCGCACTCATCGATGGTTCCCCAGCCCGTGACGCGGCAACGCCGCCGGCGGCACTTTGGCCCCGGCGGCGTCGTGCCTTTTGGCTTACGAGCCGATCTTCGCCTTACGAGCGTCGATGATCGCCTGATAGAATTCCGGGGTGACCGGCGAATAGCTCTTGAAGTCGCCGCCTTGCACCGCCGCGAAACAGGCCGGGTCGGTCTGCGGAAGCTTGGTCAGGAAATCGGTGATCTTCTGCTTGGTGTCGGCGTCGAGCGAGGTGCGTATGACCAGCGGGCCGTTCGGGATCAAGGGGGACTGCCACAACTCTACGAGGTCGTCCATCTTGAGGACACCCTTGTCGACCATCTTGCGCAGATTGCCGGAGCTGTAGCCATCCTTGAAGTCGCCGACGCCGGAGGCCCAGGTGGTGCCGGCATCGAAGGTGCCCTTCAGAAC
>NZ_RZPH01001143.1:0-1804 GCF_004022825.1 Mesorhizobium sp. M7A.F.Ca.CA.004.04.2.1 | reverse complement strand
CGTCATAGCGGATCGGCACATGGCTGCCCGACGGAGCACCGAAATGGGTCGGCGCCAGCGTATCGATCCTGCGCTGCAGATCGTGTGGCACGAGGCTGGCCAGCCCGGCCGAGACAACGCCCGCATCGATGGCGGCAAAGGATGCCGCGCCGGACAGGTAAGGCAGCAGCCAGTCGTCGAGGCGCTCGATGAGGGCGTCATCCGCCATGTCGGGCCAGGGCGCGCCAAGGCCTCGATGCAACCAGCCAAGCCGCTGGCGCAGCGTTTGCGCCTCCTTGCTCCAGGTCAGCAGCGACAGCCCGTGCTGGCGCACCGCATCGAGGACGTCGCGGTCGGCGTCAGCACCGATTGGCGGCGGCAGCATGCGCTCGGCAAGCGTGATGGCGCCAAGGCGCACGGTTTCGCGGACGCGCACGGCGCGCTTGTCGCGGTCGAAGCTCGTTTCACGGCGGACCTCGATCCTCTCCGCCAGCGCGGCGCGGACATCGTCCTCGCCGATCGCTGCCGCCGCCGTGATGCGTGCATTCTGTGCCTTGCCCTGCAGGTCGGCGACGACCAGAAACGGCTCGCCCGCCAGCGGATCGGCGGCGTCGAGCATGGCGCCGGAGCCGTTGGCCAGCACGAAACGGCCACGCTCGCCGCGCGCCTTCGCCACCCGATCCGGCCAGGCGTGGACGAGCAGGGGACCGGCTGCCGCAGCTTCGCTGCCCTTCGCCTCGCCAGCCTGCCTCGCCAGCCGTTCGGCGAGCTGCTTGGCGGCTGTAGCGCGTGGCGATTTTTCCCCGCGAAAACGCATCAGCCGCCGCTCCAGATCGGCGCCGTCGCCACCAAGGCCGCGTTCGGTGAGCAGCACGGCAAGCATCGCCGCCTCGAAGGCATGGCCGCTGCCGGCTGCCTCGGCAACCATGTGCGCCAACCGCACCGGCAGGGCGAGCTTGCGCATCGCTGCACCCGCGTCCGTCAGGCGCCCCGTGTCGTCGATGGCATCCAGCGCGCGTAGTAGCCCCCTTGCCTCATTAAGGGCCGGAACAGGCGGCGGATCGAGAAAAGCGAGCCCTGCCGGATCGGCAACGCCGAAGGCAGCGCAATCGAGCAGCAGTCCGGACAGATCGGCCTCAAGGATTTCCGGCGGCGTGAAGGCGGGGAGTGCAGCCGTCTGCTCGGCCCGCCACAACCGGATGGCGACGCCTGGCTGCGTGCGCCCGGCACGGCCGGCGCGCTGGTCGGCGGAAGCCTTGCTGACGCGCACGGTCTCCAACCGGGTGAGGCCGCTGGCCGGCTCATAGCGCGGCAGCCGCGACAGGCCCGAATCGATGACGACGCGCACGCCGTCGATGGTGATCGAGGTTTCGGCGATCGAGGTGGCCAGCACCACCTTGCGGCGGCCGGCCGGCGGCGGCTTGATCGCCGCGTCCTGCGCCTTGCCGTCGAGCATGCCGTAGAGCGGGACGATGTCGGTATCGGTGCCGACCTTGCCGGCCAGCCGTTCGGCGGTGCGCTCGATCTCGCGCTGGCCGGGCAGGAAGGCAAGCACGCTGCCGCTCTCGTCGGCAAGGGCAGCGCGGATCGCCTTGGCCATCGCGTCCTCGATGGCGATGCCGGCGGGGCGTTCGTCATACCGGATGTCTACGGGGAAGGCGCGACCCTCGCTTTCGACGACCGGCGCGCCCGACATGAGTTTGGCGACACGCGCGCCGTCGAGCGTCGCCGACATCACTGCCAAGCGCAGATCCGGCCTGAGCGCCCCTCGGACGTCGAGCGCCAGAGCGAGACCAAAATCGCCGTCGAGCGAGCGCTCGTGGAA
>NZ_RZPH01001142.1:0-1808 GCF_004022825.1 Mesorhizobium sp. M7A.F.Ca.CA.004.04.2.1 | reverse complement strand
GGCTGGAACAAAGCGTGATCGTCGCCGATATCGGCCGACGGCGCGAAGCCCATGCCGCCGACGAGTCCGGCCCCCAGGTCCGACAGGATATCGCCGAACATGTTCTCGGTGACCATCACGTCGAAATCCCACGGCCGGCGGATGAGGTCGAGCGCGGTCGCGTCGATCGAATGCTGGGCCGCCGTGACGTCGGGATGCTGCGAGGCGACCTCGAAGAAGATCTTGCGCATGAAGGCGAACGACCGGAACACGTTTGACTTGTCGATGAGCGTCACCGTGCCCTTGCGCTTGCGCCGCCGGGCGCGTCGCTCGGCGAGCTTGAAGGAGAAGTGCGACACCCGCTCCGTGACGTCGCGCGTGATCCGCATCGTGTCGGTGGCGACCTTGTCGTCGGTCACGATGCCCTTGCCGCGCGAGGCAAACAGCCCCTCGGTCGATTCTCGCACCAGCGCGAAATCGATCTCGGAAGCGCGCGGCGAAGCCAGCGCCAGCGGCACGCCGGGAATGGCCCGGATCGGGCGCAGGCCCGCGTAGAGCTTCATGCGAAAGCGCATGTCGAGCTGGGGGGCTGGCTCGGTGCCGTCGGGATGGCGGATGTCCGGCGAGCCCATGGCGCCGAACAGGATGGCGTCGGCCCGTTCGGCCGCCTCGAATCCCTCTTCGGTCATGGCGACGCCGGTCTCCTGATACTGGCGGGCGCCGCCATTGACGCGCTCCATCTTGAAGCCGATGTCGTGACGCTTCTCGATCACCTCCAGCACCGCCGTCGCCGCCTCCATAACCTCGACGCCGATGCCGTCGCCCGGCATGATCGCGAGCCGAAAAGAGTTCTCTCTCATGAAATTCTCCCGGAGCGCCGTATCTCCCCGACGGGGATGGACGCCCACGCTTTGAATGGATGCATCGCGCTTGCCGAAGACCGGTTTGCGATCCTGGACCCGATACTGGTGAACACGGCGCGACGTTATGATGGCTGCCGCCGACGCGACAGTATCGGTTCGGCAGGCCCCCCTTATCAAACAGCGACGATCGGCGGCGGCTGGCGATCACCGCTATGGGACGGACCGCAGGTGATCGAGCATGAACAGCGCCGCGGTCGTCAGCTGTCGGTCGTTGCGGACGCAGATGACGTGCGGACGCGTCGACCATTCGTCGAGCAGCGGAATGGCGCAGACCCGGTCGTTGCCGACTTTGTCGGCCAGCACGCCGTCCGGCAGGATAGTGATGCCGAGCCCGGCCTCGACCATACGCACGGCCGATTCGAAGGTCTTCACCTCGATGCACGTCTTCAGCGTCATGCTGAGCGCGTCGGCCGCACCCGCGAGCAGGGTGCCGAGCGAACTGGTGACGGCGAGCCCGACATGGTCGAAGCCGAGCGTGTCGGCAAAGCGCACCCCGCCCGACGTGCTGAGCGGGTGGCCGGCCGGAACCAGAACCACCAGCTTGTCGTGCCTGTAGTCGAAGACATCCAGCGCATCCGGGAAGGCCATGTTGCCCGCGAGGATACCGATGTCCGTCAGGCCCTCGATCGTCGCCTGCAGGACGCCGAGGCTCGAATCCTCGACCAGGATGATCTTCACCGAGGGATAGGCCTTGGTGAAGCTGGCGATCTGGCTCGGCATGTATTGAACGATGGCCGAGGTGTGCGCGTGAATGCGCACCTGGCCGGCGACGCCGGAGGCGAAGGTGCTCATCTCCGAGGTCATCCGGTTGATCTGGCTGAACAGGGTCGCCGCGTGCTTGGCGAGCATCTCGCCGGCGGGCGTCGCCTCGACGCCGCGCGAATGCCGATAGAACAGCGGCGCCCC
>NZ_RZPH01001141.1:0-1809 GCF_004022825.1 Mesorhizobium sp. M7A.F.Ca.CA.004.04.2.1 | reverse complement strand
ACAAGCACCTTCGGATCGAAGGCAAGCTCGCGTGCCAACAACGCCTTCTGCAGATTGCCGCCGGACAATGCGCCGGCCCGGGTCATCGGTCCGGGGCATCTGATGTCATAGGCCTTGATTTGTTCTTCAGCGAAAGCGCGGATCGCATGCGGCTTGAGCAGGCCTTTGCTGCTGAACGCCGCGGTGCCGATGCGCGGCAACACCATCGAATCGGCGAGCGGCAGGTTGGTCACCAGTCCGGTCGTCATACGGTCTTCCGGGATACGTCCGAGCCCGAGCGCCTGCACCTCGCGCGGCGAAAACCGTGAGACTTTTTGGCCGGCAATCGTCATCCGGCCGGCATCGGGCGCCCGCACGCCGGAGATCACCTCCGCCAGCGCCCGCTGGCCATTGCCCGACACCCCGGCAATGCCGAGGATTTCGCCGGCACGAACGGCAAGCGATATGTCGCGCAGCGCCGTGCCGGAATGATGCGAGGTTGAGATACCGTCGAGCGTCAGCACATCAGCACCCGGCGCCGATGGTCCCCGCGCCGGCGGCACGATCTCATGGCCGCACATCAGTGTTGCCATCTCCGAGGATGTCGTGTTGGCCGGGTCATCGACGCGGCCGGCAACGCGGCCATGCCGCAGCACCGTGCAGCGATGCGTCAGCGCCCGCACCTCATTGAGCTTGTGCGAGATGAAGATGATGCCGAGACCTTGCGCCGCCATAGAACGTAACGCCGAAAACAGCCCGTCGACCTCGCTTGGCGCCAGCACCGCTGTCGGCTCGTCGAGGATCAGCAGCCTGGCGCCACGAAACAGAGCCTTGACGATTTCGAGCCGCTGCTGCTCGCCGACCGACAGCGCCGAGACCGGCAGGTTCGGGTCAAGCATCAGCCCATGCTGGCGGCCGATCTCGGCCAGCCGCGCCAGCCCGCCGGCGCGGTCGATCCGTCCTGTCTTGCCGGGAATGCCGATCAAAAGATTTTCCAGCACAGTCAGCCGCGGCGCGAGGTGAAAATGCTGGTGCACCATGCCGATGCCGGCGGCCAGCGCATCGGCGGAACTGGTGATCCGCACCGGCTTGCCCTGGATGAGGATTTCCCCAGCATCGGGCGCATAGGCGCCGAACAGCACATTCATCAGCGTCGTCTTGCCGGCGCCGTTCTCGCCCAGCAACCCCAGGATCTCGCCGGGTGCCACGCTGAGATCGACGGCCTCGTTCGCCTTGACGGCGCCGAAGCTCTTGGTGATGCCGCGCATTTCGATGAGGGGGGCGGGCAAGGGCAAGGATGCTCCTGATCGGAGTTGGCTTTGCGGTTCAGCTTTGATTGAGAGGGATGCGCTGCACCCCCCTCTGGCCTGCCGGCCATCTCCCCCTCAAGGGGGGAGATCGGATGTCATTTCGGCTTTCGCCAATTTTCTACGCCGAAGCAGGAGTGCCGCCGACAAAGCCGCCAATCTCCCCCCTTGAGGGGGAGATGTCCGGCAGGACAGAGGGGGGGCGCCTAGCACCAACCCCAAAAGCCAGAGCGTCAATCCGAAACCGGCGTATTCTCGTCCACATCCACCCGGAAATTGCCTTCGAGGATCTCGGCCTTCTTCTTCTCGACCAGCTCCTTGACGTCCGCCGGCAGCGTCTTGTCGAACTTGTGGTAGGGCGCCAGATGCGAGCCGCCCTTGGCCATGCGCGAGAAGTCGCCATAGTCCTGCGCGGTGAAGACGCCGGCCCTGACCAGTTTGATCGCCTGCTCGACCGTCGGATACATGTCCCAGACCGGGCCGGTGATGACCGTGTCGGGGCCGAGGCTCGACTGGTCGGACA
>NZ_RZPH01000113.1:0-9627 GCF_004022825.1 Mesorhizobium sp. M7A.F.Ca.CA.004.04.2.1 | reverse complement strand
ACCATGGCTGACAAGATCGTGGTCATGCATGACGGCATCGTCGAGCAGATAGGGCCGCCGCTGGAACTCTATGACCGGCCGAACAATCTTTTTGTCGCCAGCTTTATCGGCTCGCCGGCCATGAATTTGCTGAGGGGCGAGATCGCTACCGACGGCTCACCCTCGTTCCGCGGCGCCGGGGGGATTTCGGTCCCGTTGGCCTCGGCACTTTCCATCCGCAATGGCGAGCCTGTGGTGCTGGGAATAAGGCCCGAGCATTTGCGGCTGTCCGACGACCAGGGCATTCCGGTCACCGTCGCGGTGGTTGAACCAACCGGGTCCGAAGTGCAGCTCATCGGCCGGACAGCCGGCGGCGAAGAGATCGTCGCGAATTTCCGGGAACGACATTCCTTTACGCCGGGCGAAACCATCCGGCTTACGGCCGAGCCCAGCCTTATCCATCTCTTTCACGCAGAAACCGGACAGAGATTCCAGACACGTATCGATCAGTAGGACCACAGGCAAGGACAACAACAGGAGGAAACGAGCATGAAGTTCACCAGACGCGACGTGATCCGCACCACCGCCGGCGCGGCGGCGGGTGCCTTGGGAAGTCGGTTCATCAGCTCTCCGGCCCTTGCCCAGGACGGACTGAAATACAAACCCGAGGATGGCGCCAAGCTTAGACTGCTGCGCTGGTCGCCCTTCGTCCAGGGCGATGAAGACCAATGGCTGGCCAACACCAAACGCTTCACCGAGGCGACAGGTGTCGAGGTTCGCGTCGACAAGGAAAGCTGGGAGGACATTCGTCCCAAGGCGGCGGTCGCAGCAAATGTCGGGTCCGGCCCCGACCTGATGTTCGTCTGGTTCGATGACCCGCACCAATATCCCGACAAGCTGCACGACGTGAGCGAACTGGGCGAGTATCTCGGCTCGAAATATGGCGGCTGGCACGAGGGACCTAAGCAATATGCGACACGCGACGGGAAGTTCGTCGGCCTGCCCCTGGCCACGATCGGCAATGCCATCGTCTATCGGGAAAGCTGGGTGAAAGAGGCCGGCTTTTCGGAGTTTCCCAAGGACACGAAAGGCTTCCTGGAACTTTGCAAGGCCTTGCAAGCGAAGGGACATCCGGCCGGCTTCACGCATGGTCATGGCGTCGGCGACGGCAACAACTATGCTCATTGGCTGCTGTGGAGCCATGGCGGCCAGATGGTCGACGAGAGTGGCAAGGTAACGATCAACAGCCCCGAGACCCTCAAGGCGATCGAATATGCGCAGGAGCTTTACAAGACCTTCATTCCAGGCACCGAAAGCTGGCTCGACGTCAACAACAACCGCGCCTTCCTGGCCGGCGAACTGGGGGTGATCGCCAATGGAATTTCCGCCTACAACACGGCCAAGATCAACAAGGACAAAGATCCAAAGCTGGCTGAAATCGCCAAGGACATACGCACGACCAACCTGCCCATCGGTCCTGTCGGCAAATCCGTCGAATTGTTCCAGGTGACCACGGCTGTCATCTTCAATTACACGCCCTACCCCAACGCGGCCAAGGCGTATTTGCAGTTCATGTTCGAGGAACCGCAAATGAAGGACTGGATCACCTCCTCGGCCGGATATTGCTGCCAGACACTGAAGGCATTCGACAACAACCCCGTGTGGACTGCCGATCCCAACAACGCCGCTTACGCCAAGGCTTCGGCTACTCTGCGGCCTAACGGCTATGCCGGGCCGCTCGGCTATGCCTCGGCGGCAACCATGGCCGACTACGTGCTGGTCGACATGTTCGCCAAAGCGGTGACCGGCCAGGCCACGCCGCAAGAGGCAATGGAAGAGGCCGAGAAGCGGGCAAATCGCTATTATCGCGTTTGAGCCGGCTCAGCCGGGCAGCGCCGCTGCCCGGCTGGCTTCGGATTGCGTCGCGGCCGATCCGGCCGATCAATGAGACCTCAGCAGGAGCCGACCCATGGCCGTGCCGTCAGCTGCTATCCAGCCGCGACCTTCGATCTTCTCACGGATTCTGTCGCGCTGGAGCGAAAGCCGGAACGCACTTGGCTTCGGCTTCATGCTTCCGGCGGCTGCACTGCTGCTTGTCTTCCTGACCTATCCGCTGGGGCTCGGCGTCTGGCTCGGCTTCACCGATGCCCGCATCGGCCGCCCCGGCATCTTCATCGGCGTCGAAAACTATGAATACCTGTGGAGCGACGCCGTCTTCTGGCTCTCCGTCTTCAACACCTTGCTCTACACGATCAGCGCCTCGATCCTGAAATTCGCGCTCGGCCTCTGGCTGGCGCTCATCCTCAACCAGAACCTGCCCTTCAAATCGTTCTTCCGCGCGATCGTCCTGCTGCCGTGGGTGGTGCCGACGGTGCTCTCGGCCATCGCCTTCTGGTGGATCTACGATTCGCAGTTCTCCATCCTGTCGTGGGCGCTCATGGAAATGGGACTGATCGATCACCGCATCAATTTCCTTGGCGATCCGGAGAACGCGCGCGCCTCGGTGATCGCTGCCAATGTCTGGCGCGGCATTCCTTTCGTGGCCATCACGCTGCTGGCCGGCCTGCAGACGATTCCCCAATCGCTTTACGAGGCCGCGACGCTCGACGGCGCCAGCCGTTGGCAGTTGTTCCGCTATGTGACGCTGCCGCTGCTGACGCCGATCATCGCCATCACCATGACCTTTTCGGTCCTGTTCACCTTCACCGATTTCCAGTTGATCTATGTGCTGACTCGCGGCGGACCGGTGAATGCCACCCATCTGATGGCGACGCTCTCGTTCCAGCGCGGCATTTCCGGCGGCCAGCTTGGCGAGGGAGCCGCGATCGCGGTGGCGATGATCCCGTTCCTGCTAGCGGCGATCCTTTTCAGCTATTTCGGGCTGCAACGTCGTAAATGGCAGCAGGGCGGTGGAGACTGACATGGCCGCGATCGAAACGAACAATCGTCCGAACACGGATGAAGGCGGCATGGGCTATCTCCAGAGCCTGCCCCGGCGCGTGGTCACCGTTTATCTGCCGCTCCTGATCTTCGTCATCGTGCTGCTGTTCCCGTTCTACTGGATGACGATCACGGCGGTGAAACCCAATCTCGAGATGACGGATTATGCCAATTTCAATCCGTTCTGGGTCGTCAATCCGACACTCGAGCATATTCGGTATCTGCTCTTCGACACATCCTATCCGGGCTGGCTTCTCAACACGATCATCATCTCGACCGCCTCAACTTTCCTGTCGCTGCTGGCGGCGGTGTTCGCTGCCTATGCGATCGAGCGCTTGAGGTTTTCCGGGGCGCGGCAGGTCGGCTTGGCAATCTTCCTGGCCTATCTCGTGCCGCCCTCGATACTGTTCATTCCCCTGTCGGTAATGGTGTTCAACCTCGGGCTTTACGATACGCCGTTCGCGCTGATCCTCACCTATCCGACCTTCCTCATTCCATTCTGCACGTGGCTCTTGATGGGCTACTTCCGCTCGATACCCTTCGAACTGGAAGAATGCGCGCTGATCGACGGCGCGAGCCGCTGGCAAATCCTGACCAAGATAGTTCTGCCGCTGTCGGTGCCCGGCCTGATTTCCGCCGGCATCTTCGCTTTCACCCTGTCATGGAACGAATTCATCTACGCCTTGACCTTCATCCAATCGTCCGAAAACAAGACCGTGCCGGTCGGCGTGCTTACCGAGCTCGTACGTTCGGACGTCTATGAATGGGGAGCCCTGATGGCAGGCGCGCTGATCGGCTCCCTGCCGGTGGTGGTGCTCTATTCATTCTTTGTCGAGCACTACGTCTCCTCGATGACGGGGGCGGTCAAGGAGTGAAGCTGAGGCGGAAATCCCACCCTCGGCGGACCATCGAAGCAAGCTCGTGGGTGCCAAGCTGATCGTCAGCTTCCGGCCAAAGGCGACGATGGAAAAATCTGCCCGATGGCGCGAAGCCGGCAGCTTCGATCCGATCCGCGCACTCCGCTCCCTCTCCTTCCCGCAAGCCTGCCACAAGCTTGTTGAGGCATGGTCTGGCTAAGGAAAACCGGTAAAAGGCGGACTTTCTTGGCGATTTCTCCACCCAGCGACATCGTTATGGATGTGGCACGCGCCGGCGCGGCGGCGGATCTCGAGACCGCCCGCGCCGCGCTGGCACAGCGGGCCGGCGGCGCTGCGGGCACGTTTTCACTCGACACCGCCGCTTCGGTCGATGCCGGCTCGATCCTGTCGCGCGCCACCGCCGACAAGGCCGCCGCTGCAACCGACCCGGCCAACAAATTCAAGAAGTTCGAGGCGATGGTGCTGCAGACCTTCATCCAGAACATGCTGCCAAAGGACACCGAGGGCGTCTACGGCAAGGGCCTGGCTGGCGACATGTGGAAATCGCAGCTTGCCGAGCGGGTGGCCGACGTGATGGCCGAACGCGGCGGCATCGGCATCGCCAAGTCGATGCTTGCCGACCACTATCTCGAAGGCAAGCGCGTGGTTCCGGTCGGTCCGGTCTCGGGCGGGTTGGAAAAGACCGAGATCGACCAGCAAAACAGCCTGTCGACCTCGCTGGTCCACCAATTGCAGCGCAAGGCTGCGGGGTCGATGACCGGTGACGAGACGACCATAAAAACAAACATCAAGATCTAAACTGGGAAACGCCATGGCCGACTTTTCAGAATCCACCCCCAATCTGCCAGCACGCACGACCGCGTCGGAAGCGCCGATCCCGTTCGCGCGGCCCGGCAACCTCGCCGCCATCATCGGTCGCATCGAGGAAGTGGTCGAGGAAGAGACGGCCGGTATCCGCAACGCGACCAACTATGATCTCAAGGCGTCGAACGCCCGCAAGAGCCGCTACCTCTACGAGTTGACGCGCGCCATGAAGGGCGGCAGCGAAGCCGAATTCCTCGAACAGCACCGCGAGGGCCTGACCCGGCTGCGCCAGAAGCTGGCGAAGAACGAAGCGGCGATCCTGGCGCATCTCAGCGCGGTCAACGAAGTCGCCAGCCTGCTGCGGCACGCCATCCAGCGCGCCGAGACCGACGGCACCTATTCCGCCGGCGAGTTCGGCTGGATGAAGGCATGATGCCGAACACAAGCGACACTTCGGAGATACTGCCGAAGCAACGGCGCAGTGCCGCGTCGCCTTCGCAAGGGACTGATCAAGGGACTGACAAGAGCCGATGATCAAGGTCATCGCCATCGCCGTCTGGATCTGCGCCGCAACCCTCGGCGCCGTGTTCTATTCGTTTCAGGCGGCCGGCGAGCGCGGTGTCGGCGAAACGCCGAAGCCGATGCTGGGCGGTCTCGACTACGTCAAGACCGACATCATTTCGGTGCCGCTGATCCGCGATTCTGAGATCGGCGGCTATTTCCTGACCAAGCTCGTCTACACCGTCGAACCCGAGCAGATAAAGAAGCTGTCCATTCCGGCCGAAGCGCTGATCACCGACCAGGTCTATTCCTACCTCTATTCCAATCCGCAGATCGACTTCACCAACAAGGCGACGATCGATCTCGATGCCTTCCGCGCCGCAATCCGCGATACCGTCAACGCGCGTGTCGGCGCGCCCTTGGTGCATGAGGTTCTGATCGACCAGGTCAATTTCCTGTCGAAGGACGAAATCCGCGACAACTGGCTGCGCCGCAAGAAAAGCGAGACGGCGAGCGAAATGACCAAGGCGTTCAAGGAACACTGAGTTGCCCCGGCTCGGAGTCCCGGCCTCATCGGGGCTCACCTGCCGCGACGGCAGGAACCAACCGCCCGAATTCGCGTTGACGTAAACGTCAACCCAAAGCTATATGCGGCAGCGACCGTGATCGCGAAACTGCGGCATGGGCTTCGGCTGGATCGAAGCGCCGTTGCGAGACAGATGCAACCAGACAAGGAGAACAGCGTGAGCGTTCAGGAGATTGCCGAGAAGATCAAGTCGCGCGTGGCCAGCAGCGGGTTCGATCGTTCCGTGAAATTCGACACCGGCAGCGACGGCGTCATCGTCATCGACGGCGCAACCGTCTCGAACACCGATGCACCCACCGACTGCACCATCAAGCTCTCGCTCGACGATCTGGATTCGCTGATCGCTGGCGACCTGAACCCGACAATGGCGTTCATGACCGGCAAGATAAAGGTCGAAGGCGACATGACCGTCGCCATGGCGCTCAGCCAGCTGATCGGCTGAAGGCATCCAGCCGCCCAAGCGGCACCCACCAAGCGCAAAAACGCCGCCTTTTCGGGCGGCGTTTTTGCATGAAATGCTGCCGGCTTCGTGTCAGGCCGCCGATATCAGTTCCTGCGCCTTCAGCTTGCGGCCGGCCGCCTTCAGCGTGCCGTGCACGCCGTCAAGCGCGCCTTCCACCAGTTCCAGCGCCAGCAGGCGGTGCCGCTCATAGGGTCCCGGCATGGCAAGTGAACCGGTCTTCTCGGCCGAGAAGCCGAAGCGCGCGTAATAGGGCGCATCGCCGACCAAAAGGATAGCGGCATGGCCGAGACGCGCCGCTTCGGCGATGGCATGGCGCATCAGCGCCGAGCCGATGCCGGCATTCTTGAGCGACGGGTCGACGGCAAGTGGGCCAAGCAGCAGCACGGCCGCACCGCCCTCGCCCAGCCTGACATCCCACAGCCGCACGGTGCCGGCCACGCCGCCCGAAGCATCGCGGGCGACGAAGGCCAGGCCTTCCGAGGGCCGCCGGCCACGCCGCAGCTTCTCCGACGACTTTTTCCTGCGCTTCGGCCCCATGGCCCGATCGAGCAACGCCTCGCGCGCCGCAACATCGGCGGCGGTTTCGGCGACCATCACAGAGGCCGGTGCGTGGCCCCCAATTTCAACTGGCATTTCCATTTCAACTGACATTTCCATTTCCGCAATCCCTGGCGAGCGGAGATCTGTTCCACAGGCGAGCCCGGGTGGACGACACGCGCCCACCGGGGATGATCTGATCGGCTCTCTCAGCGCATTTTCAGGCGAAGTTGTGTCCGGTTCGCCGTCCGAAAATGCGCTGAGGAAGCGCCGTCAGATCACATAGGATCGGAGAGGCTCGAAGCCGTTGAAGGCGACCGCCGAGTAGGTGGTCGTGTAGGCGCCGGTGCCTTCGATCAGCACCTCGTCGCCGATGGTCAGCGACAAAGGCAGCGGATAGGGCGTCTTCTCGTACATCACGTCGGCCGAATCGCAGGTCGGGCCGGCGAGCACGCAAGGTGCGGTCTCCGTGCCGTCATGCGGCGTGACGATCGGGTAGCGGATCGCCTCGTCCATCGTCTCGGCAAGACCGCCGAACTTGCCGATGTCGAGGAACACCCAGCGCACATTGTCATTGGCCGCTTTCTTCGAGATCAGCACGACTTCCGACTTGATGACGCCGGCATTGCCGACCATGCCACGGCCCGGCTCGATGATGGTCTCGGGAAGCGCATTGCCGAAATGCTTGCGCAGCGCCGAGAAGATCGCCTGGCCATAGGCCTGGGCGGCTGGCACGTCACGCAGATAGCGCGTCGGGAAACCACCGCCCATATTGACCATCTTCAACACGATGCCTTCTTCGGCGAGCGTCGCGAACACCACCTTGGCGTCGGCCAGCGCACGGTCCCAGGCGGTCAGGTCGGTCTGCTGCGAGCCGACATGGAACGACACGCCATAGGCGTCGAGGCCGAGCCCCTTGGCATGGCGCAGCACGTCGACGGCCATCGCTGGCACGCAGCCGAACTTGCGCGACAGCGGCCATTCCGCGCCCTCGCCATCGGTCAGCACGCGGCAGAACACGCGCGCGCCTGGAGCGACGCGAGCGATCTTCTCGACCTCTTCGACGCAATCGACGGCGAACAGGCGGATGCCGAGCTGGTAGGCGCGTGCGATGTCACGCTCCTTCTTGATGGTGTTGCCGAAGGAGATGCGGTCCGCCGGCGCACCGGCGTCCATCGCCATCTCGACTTCGGCAACGGAAGCGGTGTCGAAGGACGAGCCCATCGCAGCAAGCAGGCGCAGGATTTCCGGCGCCGGGTTTGCTTTCACCGCATAGTAGATTTTTGAATCGGGCAGCGCCTTCTCGAAGGCGCGGAAATTGTCGCGCACGACATCGAGGTCGACGACGAGGCAGGGACCGGTCGGACGTCGGGTGGCGAGGAAGTCAAGGATGCGCTGGGTGGCCATCGGGGTCTCTCCATCAGCGCCTTTCGGCGCGCAATAAGGCTGCGGGACGCGGGCTGTCAGCCTCGCGAACACGCGGTGGACAAAGGCGGGACGGATATCCATGGAACCAGCCGGTGGAGACCCCGGAACCATGAAGCGCCGTCTCGCGGCGGTGAACCTTGGCCTTGCCCGGCCTCGGTTCGCTTTGTCTGCCTTGGCTTGGATGGGAGACCCGTCCGCACTGCCGGCAATGAAGGTGTGCCTCTTCAGTAACCCCGGTTTTTGGACAACCGGCAGAACACCAGAAAGGCCCGCACCGTCGTTGCTTCAAGGTGTCCTCGGGCTGGCGGTTGGCCGCTAGACCGACTGGAGGGGTTGGCTCCAGTTACCTTACCGATTTCCCTCACCATTCGAGGATCGGCGGACACCCACAGGCACGTGCGACTTTGGGCAAGCGCGATATAAGGGCGAAGACTTTCACAATCAATAAAAATCGTATCGCAGGTTGTAAAATTTCTGGTGTCGAACAATGTTGCGGCAACCGTATCCGGATATCGAACGATGACAGGCACGCACGGCCCTCTCAACGCCTTTCTCGATCTTCGCCAGATGCCAGTGGCACATGCCCAGCTAGGCCCGCTGGCCGGCCTGCGGCTGGCCGTCAAGGACATCTACGACGTCGCCGGCTACCGCACCGGTTGCGGCAATTTGCAAAAATTCGCCGAAAGCCACGCAGCCTCGCGCACCGCACCCGCCGTGCAGATGATCCTCGATGCTGGCGCACGCTTCGTCGGCAAGACGCAGACCGACGAGCTTGCCTTCGCGTTGTTCGGCCAGAATGCGCATTTCTCGTTTCCGGTGAACCCGGCGGCACCCGACCGCGTCACCGGCGGCTCCTCATCGGGGTCGGCGGCGGCGGTGGCGGGCAGGCTGGCCGATATCGCCACCGGCTCAGACACCGGCGGCTCGATCCGCGCCCCGGCGAGCTTTTGCGGACTGATCGGGCTGCGCACCACGCATGGCCGCATTCCGCTCGACGGCACGATGAAGCTGGCGCCGAGCCTCGACACGTTCGGCTGGTTCGCCGACGACATCGAGACCTACGAGACCGTCGGCAAGCTGCTGCTCGGCCGCGATCCGCACCAGCACGTGTTGGACCGGCCGCTGGCGCTGGATTGGCTGGATGGATTGGTCGCCCGCCCGGCGCTGGCCGAATATGGTGAAATGAAGGGGCTGGCGGGCGCGGTCTTCGGCGTGCCGGCGACGCCGGCAATCCGCTTCTCCTCATCTCCCGATGAACTCTATTGGTGCTTTCGCCGGCTGCAGGCCAGGGAGGCCTGGGCGGTGCATGGCGAATGGATCACCAGCGGCGAGCGCGGCCTCGGCCCCGGTGTCGAGGAGCGTTTCGGCTTTGGCCGTGCCGTCGATGACAGGACAGCCCAGGCCGAGAAGGTGCGACGTCTGACCTTTCGCGGCGAACTGAACGCCCTGCTCGGCAGGAACGGCTTCCTTGTCCTGCCGACCGTGCCTGGTCCGGCGCCTTACGTGGACAG
>NZ_RZPH01001140.1:0-1813 GCF_004022825.1 Mesorhizobium sp. M7A.F.Ca.CA.004.04.2.1 | reverse complement strand
GCACTGGAACGCTTCACATCCACGCCGTCCTTGCGTCGCCGATTTTCGAGGCGACGTTCGATGGGCCTGCCGGAATGGTGAGACGCTGGCTTCCGACAATCTCGTAAAACAGTGCTTGCCAAATCAATAAGTATGCACTTATGCTTTTGGCATGATCGAAGCAGAGATTTTTCGCGCACTGGCCGACCCGACGCGCCGCGCCGTCTTTGAGCGGCTGGCCGCCGGCGAGATGAGCGTGTCGGAATTGCGCACCGGGATGATGGTGTCGCAGCCCGCGGTGTCGCAGCATCTGGCGGTGCTGCGTGGCGCCGGGCTGGTGATCGAGCGGCGAGCCGGCCGCAACGCCTATTACCGCGCCGATCCGCAGGGGCTCGCCCCCTTGCTCTCCTGGATCGAACGCTACCGGACCTTCTGGCCGGAGCGCATCGAAAGGCTGAAGGCGGTTTTGAAGGACATGGATCAATGAAGAAGGCGGGATCAACGACCAACCACGGCCAAGGCGACGCCCCGGATGCGCTCGAGTTCGAGTACGAGCTTGCCGAGCCGCCGGAAAAGGTCTGGCGGGCCCTGACCATACCGGAATTGCTGGCCGCCTGGATGATGCCGAACGACATCAGCCCCGAGATCGGCAACCGTTTTGCCTTCGCCGGACCGGACACGCCGATCGAATGCGAAATCCTCGACGCCGAACCCGAGAAGCTGCTGCGCTATTCCTGGCGGGAGCAGCCGGGCGACGCAGCCAGGCAGGATCCGCTCGACAGCACCGTCACCTTCACACTTGCCCGAGCCGTATCCGGCGGCACGCATCTGCGTATCGTCCATGACGGCTTTGCCCGCAAGGCCATGCCTGCCGTCGCCATGGCAGGCGCCGGCTGCCGGGTTTCGCTCGGTGCGAACAGGTCATCTAAGCCAATCGCCGCAAACACGCCTCGCCTCCTGCTTCGCGCGGCCTGAAAACAAAACGGACGGAGAGAGACAATGAGCGGTGTTGCCAGTCTGGTGCCGATGGTCATCGAGCAATCGAGCCGCGGCGAACGTGCCTTCGACATCTTTTCGCGGCTGCTGCGCGAGCGCATCATCTTCATCAACGGCGAGATCAACGACGACATCTCGGCGCTGGTCTGCGCGCAGCTTTTGTCGCTGGAATCGGACAATCCCGACAAGGAGATCTCGCTCGACATCAACTCGCCGGGCGGCGTGGTGACCAGCGGCTTCGCCATCTACGATACGATGCAATATATCAGCTGCCCGGTGTCCACCGTATGCATGGGCTTTGCCGCCTCGATGGGCTCGTTCCTGCTGATGGCAGGCACACCGGGGCGCCGGATTTCCCTGCCGAATGCCACTATCCTGCTGCATCAGCCGCTGGGCGGGTTCCAGGGCCAGGCATCCGACATCCAGCGCCATGCCGAGCGCATCGGCCGGACGAAACGGCACATGGCCGAACTTTACGCGCAGCATTGCGGCCGCAGCTATGAAGAGGTGGAACGCACGCTCGACCGCGACCACTTCATGACCGCCCGCGAGGCCCAGTCCTGGGGCATCGTCGACCATGTTTTCGACACGCGAAAGAAAGCGGCGTAAGCCAGGGCCGGATCGGAGACCGTCCGGCAGGTAGTCGAAGATTTGACGATGCCGGTCTGGTTCCATCGGCGGCGCGCCACTATAGTCCTGGGATGACCGACACTCATCAGTCCAGATCATTGCACCGCGTCATCGCCGTTGCAGCGCTCGCCATTGCGAGCCTCATCAGCGGCGCGGCACTTGCCGACGACAGTTCGTCGTCGACGCAAAAAGGCGCCCTGCCCGGCGT
>NZ_RZPH01001139.1:0-1815 GCF_004022825.1 Mesorhizobium sp. M7A.F.Ca.CA.004.04.2.1 | reverse complement strand
AGGCTGGCCTGCACCGCCAGTTCGTCGCCGCGGCCGCCGGCAAGGAAGCCGCCCGGCTTGTTGGCGATGGCGTAGGTGTCGGCCCAGATGTGCCAGTTGCCCCTGACCGCGGCCGCGCGCATGCGCATGCTGAACAACGGTCCGCCGGTCTCGGTCAGCGTCTCGGCGCCTGCCCGCCAGTTGATCAGCTCGATTGCGCGCGGCGAAAAGGCATGGCCGACCGTCCGGGCGAAGCCGGCATCACGCACCGCATCATCGGCGATGATCGGCATGAACTGGAAGCCGCCGCCGATAGCGGTCATTGCCGCCTGGACCGTGGTGATCCGGTTCTGGTTCCACAAATTCTCCTTGACGATAACCTGCTCGGCCATGCCGAGATCGCGAGCCACCGCGATCATGCCCGAGAGGTCGCCGACGTCGAGCTTGTTGTCGAGGTTGATGAGGATCCTGTCCCTGGTCGCCATCAGCATCTCGCGCAGCGTCGAGACTGTTTCACCCGTCACCGCACCGGTGCCTTCGACCACCAGCCTGCAGGTCTTCAGTTCGGCCAGGGTGTATTTGACCACCTCGCCCTTGCAGGTGGTGGTGCGGTCGAGCCAGCTGTCATGCATGACGACGAACTCACCGTCCTTCGAGCGCCTGATATCGACCTCGACGATTTCTGCGCCCATGGCGATCGACCCCTCCACGGCGGCAATCGAATTTTCCGCGTAGAGCGTCTTGCCCGCCTGCATGCTGCCGGCGCGATGCGCGGCCACCATGACGTGGTCGCGCCACTGGTTGGCGTGCTCGAAGCGGTCAAGAATCTGCCTGGCGCGGGTCTCGCCGGCCAATGACTGGTCAGAAAAGGCCACAAGTGCCGAGGAAAACAGAAGGCTCAGCCAGATGGTCCGCATCGAGAATCGCTCCTTGCCGGATCGAGATCGGGATAGGCGACCCTCGTGACATCCAGGTGAACGAAGCCGGCTAGCGGTTGTTCGCGGGGAGTGCGCGTCAGATGCGTTTCGAGAGCCGGCGGAACCACGCCATGGCCGGCATCTCGACAAAACGCCAGGTGATCCAGGAGGCGGCAATGGTGGCCGCGAGCATGACGACGATCGCCAATGCTCCCGTCCAGCCGGCGCCGAAGCCGGTGGCAGGCTGGCCGCGCAGCATGAAATCGCCCATCAGGCCGAGGCCGAGCTTGCGCTCGACGAGCCCGGCGATGTTGATCAGGCGCGCCTGGACGAAAATGTGGACCATGTAGATCGAGTAGGACAGCGCGCCGAGCGTCAACATGAACGGGGTTCTCAGCAAGACGCTGATCCAGCCGCCCTCATGGGCGAACAGGAACAGCGCCAGCGCGAACACCAGGGGTGCCGCGATGCCGAAATCATTGCCGCCCGCCAGCGAGACGAAAAGCACGATGACGGTCACCATGACGATTTCGGCAAGGGTCCAGTCCATCCGCGGGCCGCTCCTGGCGAGGGCCTGTCGCGCCCCTGCAATGGAATCATGCTGAAACCAGGCCAGCAAGGCGCCGAGCGAGAAGCCGTACAGGCAACGGATGAAGCCGAAATCGAAGGACACATCCATATGATGATTCGAGAAGCCGAGCAGGAACAGCGGCGCGGTGACGGCGGCGGCGACGAACCATATCCAGGCGCGCGCACCGGCGACGAAGACCACGCCGGCAAACAGGAGATAGGCGAAGAACTCGGCCGAAATGCTCCAGCTTGGCGCATTCCAGGTCAATTGATCCTCGAAACCGACACCCTGGAGCAGAAGAAGATTGGCAAGCAGGCTGCCGAGGTCGAAGCCTCCGCTGAAGGGGGC
>NZ_RZPH01001138.1:0-1816 GCF_004022825.1 Mesorhizobium sp. M7A.F.Ca.CA.004.04.2.1 | reverse complement strand
ATATAGGAAAAAGCGATCCGATGGCATTGCCCGTTGCGGCAGCCGGTCCTGTTTCGTGGAGAGTTGGATTGAGAGCCTGCGTTCGCCTGTGTCTGTCCTTTGCCGCCCTGCTTGCCTCGCCGCTCACCGCTCGTGCCGAGTGGAAGCCGGTCGAGAAAATCGAGCCCTACGCGATCTCGGGCCGGTCCGGCGCCGAACTCTACCGCTCGATCGGCGAGAAAGGGCCAAAGCTCGGCATTGCCCGCGCCATCGCCTACACCAATTTCAAGCTGACCTGGGGGTTAAGGGACTACAAGCCCAAGGGCAAGGACTGCGTGCTGACGGCCGGGCGGCCGAAGCTGATCGTCACCTACACCTTGCCAAAACCTTCCGGCTCCCTGCCGCCCGCCGTCCAGAAGAACTGGGAAACCTTCATCGCCGGCGTCGCCGCCCATGAGAAGGTGCATGGCGCCAGCATGGTCCAGATGGTCCACGACATCCAAGCCGCGACGAACGGCCTGACCGTCGCCGACGATCCCAAATGCAGCAAGACAAGGGCCGAGGTGGTGAAGCGGCTTGACGCGATCTCGAAGGCGCGGGTGCTGGCAAGCCGCGATTTCGACCGCGTCGAATTCGGCGATGGCGGCAATTTACAGAAACTGGTTTTTTCGCTCGTGACCGGCCCCTGACTGGCGCGGACCGCAGTCCGAAGTTGGCGGCAGTGCTATCTTCGACCGCTGGCGCCGGCCGCTTCGCCCAGCTCACCGCGTTTCCGCACTCGCCCTCAGCTCCGCCCGCTTCTCGTCCGAGACGACGGCCAGATCCAGCACCTTCTGCAATTCGGCGGCATGGCGGAAGGACGGTTCGGCCTGCACGCCGGATCGCACCGCGTCAGTGAAACGCTGGTAGTTGGTCGGCACCGTGCCGGCGTCGAGCTCTTCCCATATGGCGTTCTCGACGTTTTCGCCGATGCAGGCCTTGAGCGTCGAACCATCCAGATTGTGCACCACTTCGATGCCGCCCTTCTCGCCATAGATGCGCAGGCGCAGCTCGTTGAGATGGCCAGTCGCCCAGCGGCTGGCATGCACCACGCCGAAGGCGCCGTTGGAAAAGTCCAGCGTCATGGCGAAGCTGTCATTGGCGTCTAGCCCGTAGTCGCCGATGCGGTTGCCGGGCGCCTTGTCGAAGGCGCGCAGCCGGCAGAAGACATGGTCGATGTCGACGGCTGCGCCATAGCTGGCGAAATCGAGGATGTGGATGCCGACATCGCCAAGCACGCCATTGGAGCCGTGGCCGCGTGACAGGCGCCACAGCCATTTCGGATCGGTGCGCCAGTCGCCCCAGAATTTCGACACCAGCCAGCTTTGCAGGTAGGACGCCTCGACATGCCTGACGGTGCCGATCTCGCCCGCCTGCACCATCTGGCGGGCCTTCTGCAGCGCCGGCACATTGCGATAGGTGAGGTTCACCATGTTGACGATGCCGGCGGCCTCGGCGGCGTCGGCCATCTCGGTCGCCTTGCCATAGTTTTCGGCCAGCGGCTTCTCGCACAGCACCGGCTTGCCGGCGGCGACCAGCGCCATGGTGGTCGGGTGGTGGATGCGGTCCGGCGTGACATTGGCCACCGCGTCGAACTCACCCCATGTCAGCGCCTCATCCAGCGCGGTAAAGCGGTTGGGAATGTCAAAACTGTCGGCGAACTCGCCGACCCGTGCCGGATCGACATCGACCGCGCCGACGATGTCGACGCCGTCGATGGCGGTGAAGCGCCGCGCATGTTCCTGCGCCATCCAGCCGGTGCCGAGTATCAAAAGCCGCATTCTTTGCTCCTTGGGGT
>NZ_RZPH01001137.1:0-1817 GCF_004022825.1 Mesorhizobium sp. M7A.F.Ca.CA.004.04.2.1 | reverse complement strand
ACGAACACCTGCGACAGCACGAGCGCGGGCTTGTCACCTTCCGCCGCCGGCTTGGCCGGATCGGCAGCCTTGTCGGTTGGTTTTGCCGCATCGGCGGCAGGCTTGGCTGCATCAGCCGCCGGCTTCATGGCATCGGCCGGCTTGGTGTCCGCAGGCTTGGCTTCCGCCGATTTGTCGGCTGACGGCGCGGCGGGTTTTTCCTCCGGCTTGGCTGGGGCCGCCTCGGCAGGCTTGGCCGGCTGCACCACGAAGATGTAGTCGCCATAGAGGCTTGTCGTCAGCGCCGTCTGCGGCAGGGTCAGCACGTTCTGCTCTTCGGGCAGCTCGACACGCACCTGCACGAACTGGCCGGGGGTCAGCTTGCCATCGGGATTGGCGACTTCCGCCCGGATGTTCACCAGCCGGCTGGACGAGTCGATCTTCGGGTCGATGCCGCGAATGGCGCCTGCGAATGGCCTGTCCTCACCGCCAAGGCCCAATCGAATCGTCTGGCCGATCTTGAGCAAGGCGAGTTGCTGTTCGGGAACCGAGAAATCGACCCGCATCGTGTCGAGGTCCTGCAATGTCACCACGGCGGTGCCGGGCGCCAGATACTGGCCGATATCGATTTTCGGAATGCCCACCGTGCCGCCGAAAGGCGCCGTCAGCTGCTTCTGTTCGAGTACGGCCTGCAGCTTGGTGACCTGAGATGCCGAGGCCGAGGCCGCCGCACGCGCCGTGTCCAGCGTCGAGTCGGAGCCGACGCCACGCCTGGTCAGTTCAATGGCGCGGGCCAGCGAGGTCTGGTCGAGCGCGGCCTGCGCTTTCTGTGCGTCGAGATCGGCGCGCTCGACGGCGTCATCGAGCTGCAGCAGAACCGCATTGTCGGCCACCTTCTGGTTGGCATGGAAAAGGATGTCCTTGACGATACCGGTGGTCTCGACCGCCAGGTCGACACCGCGCACAGCCTTGACCGTACCGATAGCCTCGACGCCTGGCGTCCAGGCCGAAGGCTTGGCGATGGTGGTCGACACGGTTGCCGCCGGCGGCTTCATCGATGCGAAATACTGCTTGATGCCGTTGTCGCGCAGGAAGTTGAAGCCGACGATGCCGCCGACCACGACGACGAGCAGAGCCAGAACCAGAACAATGATAAAGATACGGAGTATGCGCTTGAACAAGGAAGTCCCCTCAGTCGAAATCCGGCGCGAAGCGCGGATATCGGGACACATATCGACTGCGGGTCCCGATTTCAAATAATGGCGGTCTTCCTGTACCGTCTGGACGGTCTTGTCAATTGGGCCTAAGCTTGCGATGGGAGGCCCCATGAGAGCCCAAAGACCGAATTCGCGCGAGAAGATTCTCGCCGCGGCGGCTGATGTTGCCCGGGAATCCGGACCAGGCAGCCTGTCGCTGGATGCCGTAGCCAGCCGTGCCGGCGTGTCGAAGGGAGGGCTCCTCTACAATTTCCCGACCAAGGCCAAATTGATGCAAGGTTTGGTCGAAGGCTATCTGCGTGAGTTCGAGCACGCACTGGAAGCCGCCCGCACAAATGACAAGGACGAAAATCCCCTGGCTGTCTACATCAGGCTGTCAGCCAATGATTGCGAGGAAAAGCAGCCGTCGGCGTCCTGGATTTTCTCGGCCATCGCCGAGGATCCCGATTTCATGATGCCGATAAAGACCTTCAAGAGGCAGCTTTTCGAGCGGCTGAAAGGTGAGACGCCGGATCTCAAATCGCTGTTAATCTGCTATCTCGCCATCGAGGGATTGCGCAGCATGAACCTCTTCGATTCGGATGTCCTGTCGAAAGATGAGCGAGAGCTTCTGGTATCGTC
>NZ_RZPH01001136.1:0-1818 GCF_004022825.1 Mesorhizobium sp. M7A.F.Ca.CA.004.04.2.1 | reverse complement strand
GTACCTGATAGCTCAGAACACGCTTCGCGGCAGGCTCGATCAACATCACGCTAGGCTTATCGATAAACTCACCATCGAAATCCACCGGGCTTGCAAGGCCATGCCAGGGTTCGATGCAAAGAAATGGCGCGCCGCCGGGTTTGGACCAGATACCCAATTCCTGGAATCCCTGCCACAACATCTCGATCGCGGGACCGCTCTCGGCAGCGTAGCGCACGCTGGAACTGACGGGCCGATCCATGATCACCGCGTCCTCGCCGAAGAGCCTTTCGGAGAGTGCCAGCCTTTTGCCTTCCACAGGCGTCGGTTGTGGCGCTTTCAGCAGCAGGCCGTCCTTCAGGCGGCGGATCGGCGCTTGCTCGGCGGAGGCAAAGGTCAGCTGGTAATCCGTCTTGGCCAGATCCGGAAGCAAAGGCCAATTGAACGCCGGGTGCGCCCCGATCGATGCCGGCAGCGGCTCATCGCCGGTGTTGGTGATGTCGAAGGTCACATCAAGCTGATGGCGGTCCAGCGTGTAAGTCACTGCCAGGCGAAAGGCGAAGGGGTAGTGCGCGCGGGTATCGGCATCGTCGGTGAGCACCAACGTGCAGGATCGTGGTCCCCTCTGCGCCCAGGCGAACGGCTTGTCGCGCGCGAAGCCGTGCTGGGTCATCGGATAGGTCTGGCCGCGATGGCGCAGTTGGTCGCCCTTCAGCCGGCCGACGATTGGAAACAGCACCGGCGAGTGACGCCGCCATTCCGGACCGGCCTGCCACAGAAACTCTGTGCCGTCGGCATCGCGTAGGGAGACAAGTTCGGCGCCCTGCCCGACAACAGTCGCCGAGATGCCGTCACCGTGAAGCGTCAGGCTGTCCTGTTCCATGCGTCCTCGCGGCTATCTGGCGTGGCCGGCAGGCTAGCAAAAGGGGACGTGCGAACTCAAGAGCGGCAGATTTACATCGCGTCTCAGTCAGCCGCGATGAACGATCCACCGCACATGGCAAATGCTGCCTCAAATAAAAAACCGTGGCCGGAGGTTTCCCTCCGGCCACGGTAAGTTGCGAAATGTTGCCTGCTACGGTCCGGATTACTCGCGTTCGCCGGTGAAGTTCAGCAGCAGCTGGAAGATGTTGATGAAGTTCAGATAGAGCGAGAAGGCGCCGAAGACGGCAAGTTTCTGGCGCGATTCCGCGTCGAAATTCTCGGCATACTGTTCTTTGATCGTCTGCGTATCCCAGGCGGTCAGGCCGATGAACACGGCGATGCCGATCACCGAGATGGCGAACTGCAGCGCGGTCGAGCCGAGGAAGATGTTGACGATGCTGGCGATCACCACGCCGATCAGGCCCATGATCAGGAATGACGAGAACTGGGTCAGGTCGCGCTTTGTCGTGTAGCCGTAGAGACTGGTGGCGCCGAACATGGTGGCGGCGATGAAGAAGGTGCGCGCGATGCTGGTTCCGGTGAAGACCAGGAACACAGAGGCGAGCGACAGGCCCATGACCGCGCAGAAGGCCCAGAACATCGCCTGGGCACTCGCCGCCGACATGGTCTGCATTTTGAACGAGAACAGCAAGACGAAGGCGAGCGGTGCCAGCATCACCACCCATTTCAGCGGGCTGGAGAAGATCGGCACGTAGAGCGCCGGCGTCGATGAGATCATGAAGGCGACGAGGCCGGTGACCACCAGGCCGACGCCCATGTAGTTGTAGACGCGCAGCATATGCTGGCGCAGGCCCTCGTCGAAGATGGCTCCGGTTTGGGCGCCGGCGCCGACGCGATATCCCAGATTGGGGGTGTTCATTTGCGTTCTCCTTTGTGGATCGATCAGTAAAGCGT
>NZ_RZPH01001135.1:0-1821 GCF_004022825.1 Mesorhizobium sp. M7A.F.Ca.CA.004.04.2.1 | reverse complement strand
GGGGATGACCGCCGATACGGGCGAAGACCTCGCTGCGCGCATAGTCGGGCGCGAGGAAACGGACGATCGTACCGTGCCGCGTACCGGTATAGAGATTGTCGTCGCGGTCGAGGACGACGTCCTCGGGACCTTCGACCGCGCCAAGCCCTATGAGCTCCGCCGCGCCAAGCCTGTCATTGACGGCAAGCACGTCGGTTCCGGTCGGCGGCGTCAAATTCGGCAGCTTCAGATAGGTCGGCGAGACATAGACTTTGCTCAACAGCTTGCCGCGGTTCTTCACCCATTTGGCGTCGAACAGCACGGCGGCGATCAGCACCAGACCGAGGATCAGCTGGTTGACCGAGCCGGGCATCGACAGGCGGATGAGGCCGCTGGTCAGGATCAGCACCAGGATGGAGCCGATCACCGCATTGCCGACCGAACCGCGGCCGCCACCCAGCGAAACGCCGCCAAGCACCACGGCGGTCAATACGGAAATCTCCAGCCCTATGCCGGTGTCGGCGCCGGTGCTGCCGAGCCGGGCGGAAAACAGAAAGGCAGCGGTCGCGGTCAGCAGGCCCGATGCGACATAGGCGAGGCAAACCGTCAGCTTGACGTTGATGCCGGCATTGTAGGCGGAGCGGCGCGCACCGCCGACGGCGCGCAACCGCCATCCTGGCCTTAGCCTTGACAGGACGATATGCGCGCCAAGGGCGATGACGGCGAAAATGGCGAAGGAGACGGGCAGGCCGTAGAAGGTGCCGAAGCCGATCAGGTCCCAGGTCGGGGAGACCGGCATCGAGCCGACGATCGCGCTGGCAAGCCGGGGAAAGATGATGTCGTAGAGCGCCCGGTAGATGACCAGTGTCACCAGAGTGGTGATGAAGGCGCGCAGCCTGAGATAGCCGATCAGCACCCCGTTGAGCAGCCCGCAGACGAGGCCCGTGGCTAGCGTCGCGATCAATGCCACGCCGACCGGCAGGCCGGCAACGTTCATCGATACCAGGGCGGCAAGCACGCATAGCGCGAACATCGAGCCGACCGAGAGGTCGATGCCGCCCGAGAGGATGACGATGGTGAGCGCCAGTGCGATCAGGCCGAATTCCGACACCTGGCGGGCGAGATCGGTAAGGTTGCCGACCGAGAAATAGCCAGGGATGATCCACGTCATGACGAGGATCGTGACCACCAGCGCCAATGCCGGAATGACGTTGTCGATCCAGCTCTTGGTCAGCAATTCGCCGAACAGGCGGTCCGGCAAAAGCCGGTACCGCAGCCGTGAAAGCGCATCGCTGGTGGCCATAAGTCAGGATTCCCTACTTCAGATCGTCCAGCGTCCAGCAATTGCGCTGGTTGACGTTGGCCTTGGTGATCTGCGTCAGCGGATTGAAATAGAGCGTCTTGGTCTCGCCGGCGGTACCGTCGGAGAGCAGCAGCCTTGCGATCTCCGCATTCAGGATTTCGCCCTGCAGCGGCACGTTGTAGCTGATGTAGAGATTGAACAGGCCCTTCTCGACATTCTCGCAGCCGACCCTGTTGCCGCCGCCGCTTGTGACGAGGAAGACCTGGTCGCCCTTGCCGGCCTGCTGGATCGCAGACGCCGTGCCGGTGTCCTGATTGTCCCAGATGCCGATGGCGCCGCAAAGATCCGGATGCTGTTGCAGCACGGTCTCCATGATCGAGCGCGCCTTTTCCGGATTGTATTCGGTGGCCTGCTGCGAAACGACCTGGATGTCGGGATGCTGGTTCAAGACACGGTAGATGCCGTCGAGTTGGAACACGTCGGATGCCGCCGTCGGCACGCCGGTGTCGATAGCGACCTTGGTCGAAGCACCCTTGCCG
>NZ_RZPH01001134.1:0-1822 GCF_004022825.1 Mesorhizobium sp. M7A.F.Ca.CA.004.04.2.1 | reverse complement strand
AATGGGCACCGCCGGCCTGGGCGCAGTCGGAGGCGTCCACCGTCCGGTCTTTTCATTCCAGCCGCCATGTTCTATGTCTGCCGGCCAGCGCGGGGGCGCGTCTTGTCAACCACAAAAGCATCCGGTACGCCCCGTTCATGACAGTTACCGTTCGTTTCGCCCCGTCGCCGACCGGCCGCATTCATATCGGCAATGCGCGCACGGCTCTGTTCAACTGGCTGTTTGCCATGAACAACAAGGGCCGATTCATCCAGCGCTTCGACGACACCGACATTGCGCGCTCGAAGCAGGAGTTTTCCGACGCCATCCTCTACGACCTGCATTGGTTGGGCATTTTTCCCGACGCCACCGAGTACCAGTCGCGGCGCTTCGATATCTATGACGCGGCGGTCGAGAGGTTGAAGGCGGCAGGCGTTCTCTATGCCTGCTATGAAACGCCGGAGGAACTCGATCTCAGGCGCAAGGTGCGCCGCACGCGCGGCCTGCCGCCGGTCTATGGCCGGGAGGCGCTGACGCTGACGCACGAGCAGATCGCCGAGTACCAGGCCGATGGCCGCCAGCCGCACTGGCGTTTTCTCCTCCCCAATTTCTCAGGCGATCCACAACAGCCGGAACGCACCGAAATCCACTGGAACGACCTGGTGCGCGGCGAGGAAACCGTCGATCTGGCTTCGCTTTCCGATCCGGTCCTGGTGCGCGAGGACGGCACCTATCTCTACACGCTGCCTTCCGTCGTCGACGACATCGAGATGGGCGTCAGCCATGTCATCCGCGGCGACGACCACGTCACCAACACCGGCGTGCAGATCGCCCTGTTCCAGGCGCTGGCTGCCGAGCCGCCAGTGTTCGGCCACCATAATCTCCTGACCACCGCATCGGGCGAGGGCTTGTCGAAGCGCACCGGCGCGCTCTCGATTGAAAGCCTGCGCGAGGACGGCATCGAGCCGATGGCCGTCGCATCATTGGCCGTCCTGGTAGGCACTTCGGAGAATGTCGCGGCGGTGCCGACGATGGGCGAACTCGCCGAACGCTTCGATCCGGCGGCGACATCGAAATCCGCCGCCAAGTTCGATCCGGACGAGCTGTTCGTGCTCAACCGGTCGCTGCTGCACCACATGCCGTTCGCCGAGGCACAAGACCGTCTGATCGTGCTCGGCGTCTCCGGCGAGCAGGCCGAACCGTTCTGGCTGGCGGTGCGCGGCAATCTCGACAGGCTGGCCGATGCGGTCAACTGGTGGCGTATCCTGCGCGACGGACCGCAGGAGAAGCCGGAATTTTCCGGTGACGACCGCGATTTCCTTCGACAGGCCTTCGATCTGCTGCCGGAGGAACCCTGGAGCGCGACGATCTGGAAGGACTGGACGGGCAAGATCAGGGAAGCGACCGGCCGCAAGGGCAAGGCGTTGTTCATGCCGCTCAGAACAGCCCTTACCGGACTGCCTTCGGGGCCGGAGCTTGCAGATCTATTGCCGCTGATGGGTCGGGAAGGAACGTTGGCCCGACGACCCTGACCTTGCGCTGTTCCGGCGGCAAGGCTGATATCGGCGACGTCACCGGCTTGGCGGAAACCCGCTTGATCGTCTCGCGGTCGAGCCCGCCTTCCTGATTGGCCAGCGTTTCGGGATCGGCACCTGGATCCGGTTTGGAGATCGGCACCGGAATGAACGGTGCGGAGTCCGTCTCGGGTTGCAACTGTTCCGGATTCGGCGGGTTGCCGGCGAGGATCTGAAAACCCTGCGCGGCGGCGTTGCAGCCGCAAGCCGGCAGCCGCGACATATCGGGCTGCTTGTAGAGATAGGCGGTCGGCAATTCGCTGTAGGGC
>NZ_RZPH01001133.1:0-1823 GCF_004022825.1 Mesorhizobium sp. M7A.F.Ca.CA.004.04.2.1 | reverse complement strand
GGCGAAACGCATGCGATGCTCGGCCTGCTCGGCCATTCCACCAGCTTCGCCAAACGCAAGATGAACCTCGGCTATCGCGAGGCGCGGCTGCGCGCCGATTGCCCGCTGGGCTCGGCTGGGGCGCTGATTCGCGGCCACGAATTCCACTATGCGCAGATGACGGCCACCGGCAATGACGAACCGCTCGCCGACCTTGCCGATGGCCAGGGCAATCCGATAGGCGCCTCGGGCTACCGGCGCGGCCATGCCAGCGGCACCTTCTTCCATGCCATTGCGAGGGGCTAGAGCATGAAGTTCAGGAACCTGGCTCTTTCCCCACGGCAGGTCGTCGACGACACCGCGCTTTGCCTGGTCTTCTTCACCCGTCTGCCGCTGCCCGTCTTCGATTTTCGCGGCCGCAGCCTTGCCGCCGCAATCTGGGCAGCCCCCATCGCCGGACTTGTCGTCGGCCTGATCGGCGCCATCGTCTTTGCCACGGCCGAACGGTTTGGCCTGGCCATGGGGCCAGCGGCGGCCCTTGCTCTCGTGGCAACCGTGCTCACCACCGGCTGCCTGCATGAGGACGGGCTGTCCGACGTCGCCGACGGCTTTGGCGGCGGCAAATCACGCGGCCGCAAACTCGAGATCATGCGCGACAGCCGCATCGGCGCCTATGGTGCCATGGCGCTGGGCCTGTCGCTGCTGATCCGCTGGAGCGCGCTGTCGGAGTTCGTCGATCCCACTCAGGCCCTCTTCGCCCTCATAGCCGCACACGCGGCCTCGCGCGGCCTGCTTGGCGCCTTCATGCATCTCTTGCCTCCAGCGCGAGTCGATGGCCTCTCGGCCGATGCCGGCACCGTCTCGCAGGAAACCGCCATCGCCGGCGCCGTGCTCGGCGCGATCCCGCTGCTCCTGCTCGGGCTCGGCGGAGCCATCTTCGCGCTGATCCTGCTTGGCCTGCTGTTTGCCGCGTTCCGCGCCCTTTGCCTCAACCAGATCGATGGCCAGACCGGCGACACGATCGGCGCCTTGCAGCAGGCAAGCGAGATCGCGGTGCTGCTCGTCGCTTCCGTAGCGCTTTCCTGATCCCCTGGCCTGATTCTCTTGGCCTGATTCCTTTTCGGAGACTTTGCCCCCATGCCCTTCAAATCCCTTAGTGAATTGCGCGCCGCCTGCCTCGACCTACCGGCCGGCAGCGATGCCGCGGCCAATGCGGTCGCCCGCCGCCAGGACACGCTGACCAAGCCGCAAGGCAGCCTCGGCCGGCTGGAGACCATCGCCGCCTGGCTGGCGCGCTGGCAGGGCCGCGACATGCCGAAACTCGACCGCGTCAAGGTTTTCGTATTCGCCGGCAACCATGGCGTCACCGCGCAAGGCGTGTCGGCCTATCCCTCGGAAGTCACCGTGCAGATGGTGGCGAATTTCGCCGGCGGCGGCGCCGCCATCAACCAGCTTGCCCGCATGGCCGGCGCCGAACTCGATGTCATCCCACTCGATCTCGACCATCCGACTGGCGACTTCACCCAAGTGCCGGCGATGGACGACAAGGCATTTCTCGCGGCTGTCTCCGCCGGGTATGACGCCGTGACAAACGACCTCGACCTGATCTGCTTCGGCGAAATGGGCATCGGCAACACCACGCCGGCCGCCGCCATTTCGGCTGCCCTGTTCGGCGGTGGTGCTGAAAAATGGACCGGACGCGGCACCGGCGTCGACGACGCCGGCCTCAAGCGCAAGGTGGTCGCCATCGAAGCCGGGCTGAAGCGTCACGCCGCCGCCCTTGCTGACCCGCTCGCTCTCGCTGCCGCGCTTGGCGGCCGCGAACTCGCCGCCATCTTCGGCGC
>NZ_RZPH01001132.1:0-1825 GCF_004022825.1 Mesorhizobium sp. M7A.F.Ca.CA.004.04.2.1 | reverse complement strand
ACCAAAGGCGAACCGACCAAAGTCCATCATCTGGACCGCGATCCCGAGTTCCTGATCGAACTGCCGGAGCGGATCGACATCCACCGGATATTCGTCGATCGCCAGGGATTGCGCTGAACGGCGAATCTGGTGGTTCGCAATCTCGCCTTCTTCGCGGTGATGTCGCTGATCTGGGGTCTGACCTGGGCGGCGATCAAGCTCGGTCTCGATGACGTGCCTCCGCTCCTGCTGGCGGCGGCGCGCTATTGCTGACCGCCGCGCTTCTGGCAACAGCGGTGCGTGGAGCCGGCGCGGCATTCGCCCACGGGCGAACGGTGGTCTCGGCATTGCTGGTCAACACCGGCACCTACGAGCGGTGAAGCGATGGCCCGCAATCCGTCCGCAGCTACCGCCGCCCGAAAAGCCGTTCGATGTCCGCCAGCTTGAGTTCGATATAGGTTGGGCGGCCGTGGTTGCAGGTGCCCGAACCGGGCGTCGCCTCCATCTGCCGCAGCAGCGCGTTCATCTCCTCGGCCTTGAGCAGGCGGCCGGAGCGCACAGAGCCGTGGCAGGCCATGGTCGCGGCTATTTTGTCCAGCCGCTCCTTCAGCGTGTCGACCGTGTCGTTGTCGGCGATCTCGTCGGCGAGGTCGCGCACCAATTGCCCGACATTGGTCTCGCCCAGCATCGACGGCGTCTCGCGCACCGCGACGGCGCCGGGGCCGAAGCGCTCGATGCCGAGACCGAAGCGGGCCAGCGTTTCCGAATGCAGCGCAAGCCGCTCGGCGTCCTCTTCCGGCAGGTCGATGATCTCGGGCAAAAGCAGCATCTGCGAGGGCACCGGGCGCGAGTGCAGCGCATTCTTCAGCGCCTCGTAGACCAGCCGTTCATGCGCCGCATGCTGGTCGACGATGATGAGCGAATCCCTGGTCTGGGCGACGATGTAGTTTTCATGCACCTGGGCGCGCGCCGCGCCCAGCACCGCGCCGAGCAGGGTCTCGGCCGCTTCATCCTGCCCTGCGCGTGCATCGGCGCTGGCAAGCGGACCGGCATCGAAAGCCGCTTGCTCGTTTTCACGCAAGCCGCGCTGCTCGAAGCCCGCACCCTCGAAACCCATATCGAGCGGCCGCTGCGACGACCGGACGGGATCGAAGCCGGACGGGCCCGACGCGCGGTAGGCCGCGTCGTAGCTGCGGTGGCCGTTTGCCGGTCCGCCGTGGCCGTAGGATGCGGCCCCTGGCCGGAACGCGGCCATCATGCCGGCGGCACCCGTGGTGGCGGCGCGGACGCCGGCATCGGCCAGTGCCTGTCGAATTGCACCGACGATCAATCCGCGCACAAGGCCGGGATCGCGGAAGCGCACATCGGCCTTGGCTGGATGGACATTGACGTCGACGATGGCCGGGTCGAGCGTCAGGAACAGCACCGTCACCGCATGGCGGTCACGCGGCAGGACGTCGGCATAGGCACCGCGTATGGCGCCGGCGATCAGCTTGTCGCGCACCGGGCGGCCGTTCACATACGCATATTGCTGCAGCGCGTTGGCGCGGGTGAAGGACGGGATCGACACGTGGCCGGTCAGATGCACGCCTTCGCGCATCGCATCGACGGCAATCGAATTGTCGGGAAAGTCGGTGCCCATCACCTGGGCGACACGGCGCAGGCTGCCTTCCGCGCTGTCATCCGCCGCCGGCAATTCCAGCGTCGAGCGGTCCGAGCCGGCCAGCGTGAAGCGCACGGCGGGGAAGGCGATGGCGATGCGCTTGACCACATCGCTGGTGGCCGAGCTTTCGGCGCGTTCGCCCTTCATGAACTTTAACCGGGCCGGCGTTGCGAAGAACAGGTC
>NZ_RZPH01001131.1:0-1834 GCF_004022825.1 Mesorhizobium sp. M7A.F.Ca.CA.004.04.2.1 | reverse complement strand
CCATGGCCACCGTCGCCGAGGCGATCGGCCTGGCGCTGCCCTATTCCTGCGGCGCGCCGGCACCCTATGAAATGCGCGACCGGTTCAATTTCGCCTCCGGCGAAAAGATCATGGAGCTGATCGCGAAAAATATCCGGCCGCGCGACATCGTCACTCTGAAGGCGCTGGAGAATGCGGCGACCGTGGTCTCGGCCACCGGCGGTTCGACCAACGCGGCACTGCATCTGCCGGCGATCGCCCACGAGGCCGGCATCAAGTTCGACCTGTTCGACGTGGCCAAGATCTTCGAGAAGACGCCTTACATCGCCGACCTCAAGCCGGGCGGCAAATATGTCGCCAAGGACATGTTCGAGGCCGGCGGCATTCCGCTGCTGATGAAGACGCTGCTCGACCACGGCTATCTGCATGGCGACTGCATGACCGTGACTGGCCGCACTTTGGCCGAAAACATGCAGCACGTTGTCTGGAATGAGCATCAGGATGTGGTCCGCCCGGCCAACACACCCATTACCCAAACCGGCGGTGTCGTGGGCTTGAAGGGAAACCTTGCCCCCGAAGGCGCGATCGTGAAGGTCGCGGGCATGGCGGAGTTGAAGTTCTCCGGCCCGGCACGCTGCTTCGATTCGGAAGAGGAATGTTTCGAGGCGGTGACGCATCGCAACTACAGGGAAGGCGAGGTTCTCGTCATCCGCTACGAAGGGCCGCGCGGCGGCCCCGGCATGCGCGAGATGCTGTCGACGACGGCAGCGCTGTACGGCCAGGGCATGGGCGGCAAGGTGGCGCTGATCACCGACGGGCGCTTTTCGGGCGCGACGCGCGGCTTCTGCATCGGCCATGTCGGCCCCGAAGCAGCCGTGGGCGGCCCGATCGGACTGCTCAGGGATGGTGACGTGATCTCGATCGACGCGGTGAACGGCACGATCGACGTGGCGTTGTCCGATAGCGAACTGGCGGCGAGGGCAAAGACATGGAAGGCGCGCACGACCGACTATCAGTCGGGCGCGATATGGAAATATGCACAGACGGTAGGGCCGGCGCGCGATGGCGCGGTGACCCATCCGGGCGGTGCGAAAGAAACACACTGTTATGCGGACATCTGAGTTGTTGAGGTCGTCTGTCTTTTCGGCACTGGTCGTGGCCGCCACATTTGGCGCGACCTTTGGCGCCGTGGGCCAGGCCATGGCCTTCGACGACAAGGTGTTCGACGACAAGACCGGGGTGAAGCCGCAATCCAGCCCCTGGGCGGTCTTCCAGTTCGGCTTCTCCGCCTACAAGAACGGCCACAAGGAACAGGCTGCCGAGGCCTACAAATACGCTGCCGAAAACGGCCAGATCGGTGCCACCTGGAAGCTTGCCCGCATGTATGCCGAGGGCGACGGCGTGGCGCGCGATGACTATGAGGCGTTCAAGTTCTTCTCCGAGATCGTTGACCAGGACGTCGAGCCCGGCTCGCCTGAGGAAAGCTATGTCTCCGACGCGCTGGTGGCGCTTGGCGACTATTTGCGCACGGGCATTCCCGGCAGCCCGGTCGCCGAGAACGAGGTGGCGGCCCAGGAATATTACATGCGCGCCGCCGCCAACTACCGCAATCCGAACGCGCAGTTCGAGATGGGGCAGATGTTCTTGAAGGGCGAGGGCGGCGTGAAGGCCAGTGTCAAGCAGGCCGGGCGCTGGTTCCAACTCGCCGCCGAGAAAGGCCATGCCGGCGCCCAGGCGACACTGGGCCATTTGTTGTTCCAGAGCGGCAAGATCGTTCGCGGCCTGGCGATGATGACGGCAGCGCTCGAACGCGCTTCGCCGGCTGACCAGCCCTGGATCCGCGGCATGCAGGAAG
>NZ_RZPH01000112.1:0-9641 GCF_004022825.1 Mesorhizobium sp. M7A.F.Ca.CA.004.04.2.1 | reverse complement strand
CGACTTGGTTGCGGGAGCGCTTCTTTCTAAAGTCCGTTTCCTGCCGGATGAGTCGATAGTTCCGGTGTTCTCATGGAAGGGAATTTTTATGAACAAGAACGAACTGGTGTCCGCTGTCGCCGACGCCGCGAGCATTTCGAAGGGTGACGCGCAGTCGGCGGTCGATGCGGTATTTTCCGTGATCACCGGCGAACTGAAGAAGGGCGGCGATGTCCGGCTTGTCGGCTTTGGCAATTTCTCCGTGTCAAAGCGTGCGGCTTCGACCGGCCGCAATCCTCAGACCGGCGCCGAAGTGAAGATCCCGGCGCGCACCGTGCCGAAGTTCTCGGCCGGCAAAGGCCTCAAGGACGCAGTCAACTAAGCGTTTTTTCTTTTCAGAGACCTCAGAAAAGCCGGGCTTGCCCGGCTTTTCATTTTTTGTGCCCGACGCTGACGCGACGGCGGCCGGCTTATGCGGTCGGCGCCTCGGCGCGCATCAGACCTTCCTTCTTGAGATCGGCCCAAAGCGCTGGGGGCAGTTTCGCATCGAGCAGCGAGCGATTGCTCTCGACCTCGCTCGGCCGCTGGCCACCGGGGATCACCGAGACGACCGAGGGGTGCAGCAGCGGGAATTGCAGGGCGGCCTCGATCAGCCTGACACCATGACGCTTGCAGACGTTTTCGATCCCGGCGACCCGATCGAGTATGTCCTTCGGCGCTTCCGAGTAGTTGTAGTAGGCGCCGGGCTTCGGTCCGGTCGCCAGGATGCCGGAGTTGTAGGGGCCGCCGAGAACGATGCCGATGCCGCGTGCCTGGCAGAGCGGCAGGAAGGACGTCAGCGCCTCCTGTTCCAGGAGCGTATAGCGTCCGGCCAGCAGGAACAGGTCGAAGTCGCCGCGCTCGGCCAGCGTCTGCGCGACCTGCCACTCATTGATGCCGCCACCGAACGCCTTGATCACGCCCTGGTCGCGCAGCGACAGCAAGCCGTAATAGCCCGAGCGCATGAACTCCTCGATGCGCCGGTCGGAGGCTTCCTTGCTGCCATGCGTGAAGATGTCGACATCGTGGACGAAGAGGATGTCGATCCGGTCGACGCCGAGGCGCTCAAGCGAGGCCTCGAACGAGCGCATGACACCGTCATAGCTGTAGTCGTACACTTCGCGGCGCGACGGCGTGTCGAAGAACTTGCCGATGCCGGTGCGCTCTTCGGGCGGGCAGGCGCGCATGATGCGGCCGACCTTGCTCGACAGCACATAGTCGTCGCGCTTCTTGCCGCGCAGGAACGGGTTGAGCCGCGTTTCCGACAGGCCGAGTCCATAAAGCGGCGCGGTGTCGTAGTAGCGGCAGCCGGTCGCCCACGCGGCTTCCAGCGTGGCGTTGGCGTCCTCGTCGGAGACGGCACGGTAGAGGTTGCCGAGCGGCGCCGCGCCGAAGCCGAGCTCGGTGAAACTGATGCCGCCATTGCCGATGCGGTCGAAATGCCGTGTCTTCATATGCTGCCGTTTGCCTCGCTCGATTTGTCTGACATGACACTATCACGCCTGTGGTCAGGCAAAAGCATAGCTGCGGGTTGGACACGCATTTTCGCGGTTGCTAGCATGAACGAAATCAAGCTGTTCGTGGCAGCAAGGGCGGCAAATACCAGGGGTGATTTTTGATGGCAGGATCGCGGTGAGCGACAAGAGCAAAAGCCTGTTCGAGACCGCGCTTGAGGAACTCGGCGGCGTGCTGGCCCGCATCGACGAAAGCCGGATCGACGCCGCCTGCAAAATGCTGGCCGGCGCGCGACAGATCGTCGTCTATGGCTGCGGCCGCGAGGCCTTGCAGGTCAAGGGGTTTGCCATGCGGCTCTACCATTTGGGCCTGCCGGTGTCCGTGGTCGGCGACATGAACACACCGCCGCTGGGGCAGGGCGATGTCTTCCTGGTCAGCTCCGGGCCGGGAGAGACCTCGACCGTGCTGACCCTGATGCAGGTCGCGCACCAAGCAGGTGCAACCAATCTCCTGCTGACCGCCCAGGCCGCAGGCAGCGCGGCGAAGCGCGCGGACTTCACCCTACTCATTCCCGCGCAGACCATGGCCAACGATCAGGGGGCGCAGAAGACATCGGTGCTGCCGATGGGCTCGGTGTTCGAAGGCGCGCTGTTCCTGCTGTTCGAGGTGATGGTGCTGAAACTCAGGGAATTGATCGGGGCGTCGCCCGAAGCCATGCGCGCCCGCCACACCAACATGGAATAGATCATGCGCTACGAACTGATGCTGCCACACCAGATCCGCAGGGCGATCGCCGAGAATTGGCCGGTCGCTCTGCCGCTCGGCGTGCTCGAATACCATGGCGAGCACATGGCCGTCGGCATGGACACGCTGGCCGTCGTCAAGACGCTGGAGCTGTTCGAAAAGGAGAAGGACGTCGTCATCCTGCCGCCCTTCTACTACGGTGCTGCGAGTTATGCGGTGGCGCCCCCGGAAGGCAGCGGCTCGGTGCAGGTCGGCGGCAATGCGCTGGCGCCGTTCGGCGAGGAGCTGTTCTACAGCCTGCTGCGCATCGGCTTTCGCAACATCCACGCCATCATCCACCACCAGACCGAGAACTTTGCCGCCGGCATGCCGACCGATCTGGCGTTCAAGACCGCCGGCCGCCAGGCGATCTTCCGCTTCCTCGAAAAGGAGCGCGGCGAGGGCTGGTGGGGCTCTCAGGCGATGGCCGACTACTATTCCGGGCACGCCACCGGTGAAAATTTCTTCAACTGGGTGCAAGTGCATCCGCTGATGTCGGCTGACATGAACGGCAAGTACCCGTTCGATCATGCCGGCATCGGCGAGACCTCGCTGATGCTGGCGCTATGCCCGGAGGCTGTCGATGCCGCTCACTTCAACGACAACAAGAGCTGGTATACGGCGAGCGCCAAGGATGCTTCGGCCGAGCTTGGGCAGAAGGGCGTCGCCATGATCATGGACCACCTGCGCACGATCCTGGCAGCCTAGCGGGCCGCCCTGCTACTTCACCGCTCCTGCGGTCATGCCCATGATCAGATAGCGCTCAAGCGCGATGCCGATCACCGCCAGCGGCGCGATGGCTGCCGTGGCGAGCGCTGCCATCGACCACCAGTTGATGCCTTGCGAGCCGGTCTGGCTCGCCACCATGACGGGGATCGTCTTGGCGTCGGTCGAGGTCAAAAGGGCGGCGAAGAAATACTCGTTCCAGCACAGCACCATGGCCAGGATAAAGGCGGCGACCATGCCCGGCAGCGCGATGGGCATGACGATGCGGAAGAACGCGCCCCAGATCGACAGCCCGTCGACCAGGGCTGCTTCCTCAAGTTCGACGGGAATCGAATTGAACTGGTCGCGCATGATCCAGATGACGATCGGCAGCACCATCAGCGTGTAAAGCAGGATCAGTCCGATGCGCGTGTCGAGCAGGCCGACCTCGCGGTAGAGTACCAGGAAGGGCAGCGCCAGCACCACCGGCGGCAGGATCAGCTGCGACAGGAAGAAGAACGAGATGTCCTCGTTCTTGAACCAGGCGAAATGATAGCGATAGCGGGTGAGCCCGTAGGCGGCGAGGCTGCCGATGACGATGGCGAGGCTCGACGCACCGACCGAGGTGATCACCGAATTCATGAAGCGCTTGAGGAACTCCTCGCGCACCGTCGAGGTCTGGAAGATCGAGTCCGGCGACAGGCCGAGCGAGCGCCAGCCTTTCCAGTCCGGCTGAAAGTCGACGAAGGGGATGAGATGGCCCTGCGTGACGTCGACCGCGGTCTTGAACGAGGTTGTCACCGTCCAATAGATCGGGAACAGGCAGATGAACGCCCAGAAGGCCAGCGCGCCATAGATGAAAACGCGGCTGGCGAGGAAGCTCGCCGGCGAGCGGATCTCCGAGGCGACATATTCGGTGGTCTGAACGCTCATCGGGCTTAACTCACCCCCATCTTGCTTTAATTGACATTGCGGACAAAACGGTTGGCGAATTTCAACAGCCACGTGACGAACACGACGATGATCACCAGATAGGCCACCGCCAGCATGGTTCCGTAGCCGACATTCGAGCGGTCGCGATATTCGCGATAGATGAAGCTCGACACGGAATCGGTGGCGCCGCCGGGGCCGCCGGACGTCACGGTGATGATGATATCGGCAAGCTTCAACTTGAAGATGATGCGCAGGATCACCGCCGTCACCGACACCGGCAACATCAGCGGAAAAGTGACCTGCCAGAAGGTCTGCCACGCATTGGCGCCATCGACGCGTGCGGCTTCGAGCACCTCGCGCGACATCGCCTGCAGCCCGGCCAGCAGCATGATCATCATGAATGGGATGAAGGTCCAGGCATCCAGTATCATGATCGATATGCGCGCGATGATCGGGTCGGAGAAGAAGGCGGGATTTTCCCAGCCGAGATGGCGCGCCAGCGTTGCTGCCGGTCCGAACCGGTATTCCATCAGCGACTTGCCGATCATCCACGACACCGCGACCGGGGACAGCATCAGCGGCATCAGGAAGACGACGCGGAAGAATTTTCGCGCCCGGATTTGCGCGTTGAGCAGCAGCGCCAGGCCGAAGGCGATGACATATTCGACCGCCACCGCCAGCACATAGAGCACCATGTTGAACAGCGCGTTGCGGTAGTAGGGATCGGCCAGCATCTGCCAGAAATTGTCGAGCCCGTTGAACTTGCGGCCGCTGAACGAGCTGAGGTTCCAGTCGGTGAGGGCGATGTAGAAACCGAATAGCGTCGGGAAGATCACCATGGCGATGGTGAACAGCAGCGCCGGCAGCAGGAACAGGGCACGCTGGCCGTCTTCGCCGCGCGTCAGCACCTGGCCGACGCCGATCGCCACGCCCCACAGCACATAGGCATAGACGACGGGGCGCCAGGTCTCGAAGCCGATCGTATCGGCGCTGCCCTTGTAGAGGATCTCCAGCACGATCGTCGCCAGCAGGCCAAGCGTCGCAACGGCCATCAGCGTCCAGCCAAGGCGTTTGCGGCCTGGAGAGATCAGATCGGAAGGGCCGGCATCTGCCGGCCACTGGTTCGCGGTCGAAGTCTGGTCAGCCACAAATCTCGCCCGTTTGAAGGCTCTCGAAGAGCCGGAGCCGGTCTAAAGTGGTCCGGCGTTGCCGCCGGACCACGGTTCATAGGCCAGCCTACATGCCGAGCGAAGCTTTGTAGAGCTTGATCTGGTTGTCGCGGCCGATCTGATCGGTCAGCTTCTCCCAGGCCGCCGCGATGGCGTCGGCACCTTCTTGCGCCTTCATCTTGCCGGCGAAAGTGTTGGCCAGGATGTCCTCGGCGGCGCTGTAGTATTGGAAAATGCCGGGGATGCGTGGCTCGATCGCCGCGTTCGGATGGTTGTAGCTGTCTGATTCCGACTTGAGGTAGGAGGTGATGAAGGCCTCGTCGTAGCCGGCCGCCACCCATTCGGGAATGTCGAAATGCGAGTTGCGGTAGGGCTGGAAGCCCGACGGATACATCGCCGTCCAGATCGACAGGTCCTTGCCGCCGAGATGGGCGGCGGCGGACCATGCCGCCTTCTTCTTCTTTTCGTCGGCATCGACGCGGGCCATCACATAGACGCCCCAGCCGAGATAGGCGCAGTTGGGCGCATAGTTCGGGCCGCTGGCGAGCTTGTCCCAGGCGCCGGTCTTCGCATTGTAGACATCGTCCGAGCCGGGCAGGATCGAGAAGCCGGTGACGTCGCCGACGACGGAAGAGTCGTTGGTCTTGACGTTGGAGCCGACGTCGCCCCACCAAGTGACCATCGAGCCGGTGCCGGCCAGGAACTGCTGGAAGGCGGTCGTGTTCGGATCGGCATTGATCTGGTCGGCGGGTTCGGACGGCAGCGCGTCGATGACGTCCTGGATGGCGCGCACCCAGGCCGGATTGTTGACGCGCGGCTTCATCGTGTCGGCGTCGAAGAGCCAGGCCTTGTCGTCGGGGTGCTTGGCATAAGCGGTGGCGCGACTGCCGAGGAAATAGAAGCCGAAGCCGCCCCAGGGCTTTGGCGCGTCGAGATAGCCATAGACGTCCTGGTCCTTGAGCTTCTTGCCCTTGAGGAACTTGGTCACCGCCTGAACCTGCTGCCAGGTCTTCGGTACGCCCCATTCACCTTCGCCGCCGCCGTCCTTCCAGGCCTTGGCGAGGTCGGCATCGGCGAACACGTCGGTGCGGTAGTTGAAGTTGTGCGCGTCGCCGTCGACGGTCACGCGGTATTGCTTGCCGTCCCAGGTGCCGACCGGCGGCTTCAGATAGCTGACCAGATCGTCGAAATCGATCTGGGTCTTGACCCAGTCGGGCATTTCCGACGTCAGGCCCTTGCCGCAGACATCGCCTTCGAACGGCGCGCCCATTTCGATAATGTCGAAATCGACGGTGCCGGTCGCGATCGACTGCTGCAGGCGGGCATTGTAATCGGCCTGCGCCAGGTCGATCCAGTTGATCTTGGCGCCGGTATAGGTCTCCCACGGCTTCAGGAAGCCGCGGAACAGCACATTGTGCAGGTTCTGGTTGTTGAGACCCATGAAGGTCAGCTCGACGCCGGCGAATTCGCCTTCCTTGACATTGGCCTTGGTCGCTTCGAGGCAGAGTTCACCGACCTTCTGGAAGTCGGCGTCCGTCGGCTGGCCTTTGCCGACGCCGGGGATCTGCAGGATTTTTGTGCGCAATTCGCTTGCCGCGGAAGCCGGGCGCGTCAAGGCGCCAAGTCCGGCGCTGGATGCGGCTGCGATCGCGGCCATGCTGGCCGCGCCCTTCAATATGTCGCGCCTTGTGGCGCCGGCTCGAACCAGTTTGTCGTAAAGACCCGTTCTCATCGCCTATTCCTCCCAGAACATCAGTGTGAATAAATCGGCCAACTGTCGGACGCCGGAGCGCCAAAGATGCTCCCGTTTCGGAAACGAATTAGGCAGGACCCCACCCTGCGTCGATTGAGGTTCCGATTGCGGATCGGATACCGACATTTTGACCAACGCCTGCCACTATTCTCACAACACAACGCCGTGTCAACGAGAGCGGGTTTTTATCTATAAGGGACCGACTTGCCCTGACAGGTCGCGTTGGTTAGCTTCTGCGCCTACGGCTAATGGAGCCGATGGGGGAGATATGGCGCAAGTCGCGATCAGCAAGGTGGCCAAGGCCTTTGGAACGGTCAAGGTTCTGCACGAAGTCAGCGTCGATATCGCAGACGGACAGTTCGTGGTGCTGGTTGGCCCTTCGGGTTGCGGTAAGTCCACATTGCTCAGGATGGTGGCTGGGTTGGAGACCGTCTCCGCCGGTACGATCGCCATCGGCGACCGCGTCGTCAATCATCTGCCGCCGGCCAAGCGCGACATCGCCATGGTGTTCCAGAACTATGCGCTCTATCCGCACAAAACGGTCGAGCAGAACATGGCCTTTGCCCTCAAGCTCAGGAAAACCGATCCGGCCTTGGTCGCCGAGCGGGTCAAGCGCGCCGCCGATATCCTCGACCTCAATCCCTATCTGAAGCGCTATCCCCGCCAGCTTTCCGGCGGCCAGCGACAGCGCGTGGCCATGGGCCGTGCCATCGTGCGCAATCCGCAGGTCTTCCTGTTCGACGAGCCGCTGTCCAATCTCGACGCCAAGCTGCGCGTGCAGATGCGCACCGAGATCAAGGAACTGCACCAGAGGCTGAAGACCACCACCATCTACGTCACCCACGACCAGATCGAGGCCATGACCATGGCCGACAAGATCGTCGTGATGCGCGACGGCCGCATCGAGCAGGTCGGCGCGCCGCTGGAGCTGTTCGACAGACCGGCCAACCTGTTTGTCGCCGGCTTCATCGGCTCGCCGTCGATGAACCTGCTCAAGGGCACCATGCGCAAGGGCGACAAGCCCGGTGTCGACATCGCGGGCACGCTGTTCCCGATCGCATCGGGCAACGCCGCACAAGACGGGCAAGCCGTCGTTTATGGCGTGCGACCGGAGCATCTCGAAATTCATCCCGACGGCGTGCCGGCGAAGATTTCGGTGGTCGAGCCGACCGGCTCGGAAACGCTGGTGTTCCTGCGCTTCGGCGAAGGCGAGATGGTGGCGCTGTTTCGCGAGCGTCACGACTTCAAGCCGGGCGATACGTTGAAGCTGAAGCCACGGCTCGACCAGATCCATCTTTTCGACGCAGAGACCGGCAAGCGTCTCTGATCCCAACTCACGAGGAATACCATGCTCAAAGGCATCAACCCGCTGCTCAATGCCGACGTGCTGCAGGCATTGCGGGCAATGGGGCATGGCGATGATCTGATCATCGCCGACACCAATTTTCCGTCCGATTCCGTGGCGCGCCAGACGGCGCTCGGCCGCGTGCTGCGCATCGATGCCTCGGCGGCGCAAGTGGTCAAGGCGGTGCTGTCGCTCTACCCACTGGATACATTCGTCGACGACTCGGCCGCGCGCATGGAAATTGTGGGCAAGCCCGACGAAATTCCGCCCGTACAAAGCGAAGTGCAAAGGGAGGTCGACAAGGCCGAGGGCAAGTCGTGGCCGATGATCGCGGTCGAGCGCTATGCCTTCTACGAGCGCGCCAAACAGGCCTATTGCGTCATCCAGACAGGTGAGCGCCGCTTCTACGGCTGCTTCGCCTTTCGCAAGGGCGTCGTGCCGCCGGATGCGCAGTAGCGGCATGGCTTCGGGCAAGCCGGTCGTCATGAAGCCTGTCGTCATATTGGGTGTGTTCGTCGCCGACACCGCCTACAGGGCGCAGCGGCAGCCGCGCATGGGCGAAACCATCCTCGGCACATCCTTCACGCTGGGGCCGGGCGGCAAGGGTTCTAACCAGGCGGTTGCCGCCGGCAAGCTCGGCGCCGACGTCACCTTCCTCACCCGCCTCGGCGTCGATCCCTTCGCCGACATGGCGAGGCAGACCTGGGCGCAGGCGGGCGTGAAAAATGCCGTCATCAATACGCCGGAAAGCTACACCGGTGCGGCCTACATCTTCGTCGAGGAGACCACCGGCAACAACGCCATCATCGTCAGCCCCGGTGCTGCCATGCTGATCTCTCCAGCCGATATCGAAGCCAATGCCACGCTGATCGGCGGTGCCGGCGTCTTCGTCACCCAACTCGAACAGCCGATCGAAGCCGCCATGCGGGCGCTGGAGATCGCGCGTGGGGCAGGGGTGACGACGATCCTCAACCCGGCCCCCGCGGCAAAGCTTCCCGACCGCATCTACACGCTCTGCGACTACCTTACGCCCAACGAGACCGAGACGGAGGAACTGACCGGGATGAAGGTGTCCTCGGTCGACGAGGCGCGAGCCGCCGCGGACAGTCTGCTGAAAAAGGGGGTCGGCACGGTCATCGTCACGCTCGGCGACAAGGGCGCGCTTTTGCACTCGAAGGAGCGCTCCGACCATGTTCCAGCCGTCAGCGCCGGCCCGGTGGTCGAAACCACGGGGGCAGGCGATGCCTTCAATGGCGGGCTTGCCGCAGCACTTTCGAGGGGCGTGGAGCCGCTGCAAGCGGTGCGCTTCGCCTGCGCCGTCGCCGGTATCTCCGTGACGCGACCGGGGACTGCACCGTCGATGCCGACGTTGCAGGAGGTCGAGGCACTGCTGGCGAGGGGGTGATCTTGCAGGGCCAGGCGTAGGCAAGGGCTGAAAGGACCTGAGTGACCTCAGGTCTCTTGGACCTCAGGTCTCTTG
>NZ_RZPH01001130.1:0-1837 GCF_004022825.1 Mesorhizobium sp. M7A.F.Ca.CA.004.04.2.1 | reverse complement strand
CTACTACACCTATCTGGCGCTCGGCGCCTTCGTGAACCTGATCGTCGTCGTCGGCCTTCAGGTGTTCATGGGCAACAGCAACATCGCCAATCTCGGCCACAGTGCCTTTGTCGGCCTCGGCGCCTATGGCGTCGCCATCCTGTCGACGCCACTGGCCATGAAGAAACTGTCGATCCCCCATGCGCCGTTCGGCTTCGCCACATTGCAGCTCGATCCGGTGTCGTCGGCGCTCATCGCGCTCATCATGGTCGGCATCGTCGCCGCCGTCAGCGGAAAGGTGATCAGCCGCCTGTCGGGTGTCGCCGCGACCATCGTCAGCCTGGCGCTGCTGATCATCGTCCATTCGGTGTTTCTCAACTGGACCAATCTGTTCAAAGGCAACCAGGCCTTCTTCGGCATCCCGAAGGTGGTCGGCTTGCCCTGGATGATGGTGTTCTCGGTGGTGGTGATCGTGCTGGCGCGGCTGTTCAAGGACAGCCGCTGGGGCCTGCAGCTCCGCGCCAGCGCCCAGAGCCCGCAGGCCGCCGCAGCACTCGGCATCGACGCCCGACGCCTGCGGCTGATGTCGTGGGTGCTGTCGGCGCTGATCTGCGGCCTCGCCGGTGTGCTCTACGCCTATTTTGCCGGCACGATCAGTCCCAAGCTTTTCTACTTCCAGATGATCTTCAACACGCTGGCGATGCTGATCCTGGGCGGCATGGCGACGGTGACCGGCGCGGTGACCGGCGTGATCGTGCTTTCGGTCGGGCTGGAATTCATCCGCAGCATCGAATCCGGCGTGACGATCGCCGGCCTCCAGCTGCCGCAGCTGCTCGGGCTGTCGGGTGTGGCGCTCGGCGTCGTCATCGTGCTTTGCATGGCCTTCCGGCCAAGCGGCATCAGCGGCCGTTATGAGCTCGACGAATTGTTGTCGCGATTTTTCAGGCGCAACGCGAAATAGCGTAGCGTCTGTCCGTTTCTTCTAACGCAATTCCGGACGGAAAACCGTTTCACACTTTTCCTGGAATTGCTCCGAGTTTTCCTGGTGGAGGTTTGAAGTGGAATTTGAGGACAAGGCCGCGGCCTACAAGCCCAGGCTCGAAGCGCTGCAGAGCAAGCTGGCGGCCGACGGCGTCGAATTCATCGAGATCCATACGGTCGACACATCAGGGGCGTTCCGCTCCAAGATCGCACCGCTGAAGCTCTCTACCTATGGCGAATCCATCAACGCCATCCTCTATTGCGTTACCCATGGCGACGGCCAACCGATGGGTGATGTTGCCTTCGCCTCGCCGAGCGCCAATGAGGACAACGGCTTTCCAAATATCAAGGGGATCATCGATCCGGCGACGGTCGTCCAGCACGGCTGGAAGCCGAAATTCGCCTCCGCCATCACCAGCTCCTACATGCTCGACGGCGCGGTCTGTCCGTTCGATCCGCGCGGCGTGCTGGCCCGCGTCGAAGAACGCGCCAGGGCGCTCGGCTACGAGCCGATGATCGCGCTCGAATACGAGTTCGGCATCTTCCATGCCGACCACGATCTGATGCGCGCCGGGCGCTACCGCGAGCTGAAGCCCTGGGGCCATTCGCTGATCAACTATGATCTGGTGCGCAGCGGCGAATATCAGGATTTTGCCGCCGAATTCATCACCCGCATGAAGAGCATCGGCATCGGGGTGGCCTCGCTGGTCACCGAATATGGCTACGGAATGTATGAATATGCGCTGACACCGAAATCGGCACTGCAGGCAGCCGACGACGCCATGCGTGCCAAGCTGCATCTGCGCGAGCTGTGCGCCGAGCGTGGCCTGGTCGCCACCTTCATGACGCGCTTCCAGCCGCCGGGCAAGGAAAGCGC
>NZ_RZPH01001129.1:0-1841 GCF_004022825.1 Mesorhizobium sp. M7A.F.Ca.CA.004.04.2.1 | reverse complement strand
ATGACGCAGGGGAAAGACTCAGCTAGCCTTACCTGTGCGGCGGACCTAATTATCCGCTTGGCCGGCGCTTCACTCCTCCCAAGCGGCGCCGGCCTTCTTCTCCAAAAAGTCCGTCCGGGACGCCACAGCGGGTTGCGGCAGCACGCGAACCCCGCAAAACGCCAAGTTCCGCCTCCGGTTGCCTCAAGAATGCATCGGGGAGCGCTGGCGAAACCGCCCTCCATCTTCGACTGCGCGCGTGGACGATTGGCAAGGGAACCAAAGGCGGTTTCCCCGGTTGGTTCTACTCCAAAGGAGTGTTGCACTATGTTCCGTCTGCTCGTCGCCGGCGCCTTCGCCTATGTCACTTATCGTATCGCCAGGAAGATGGTCGAAAACGTGCCCGATACGGTCGACCCGCTGCTGTTGCCGCCGTCGCAATATGATCGCGAGACCTTGCGGCGGCAGTCGGCCGACATGGGTGTCGATCCGCAACGCTAAAGACACGGATGTCGCACTTCGGCCTGTCACGAGGCCAGCCCCGCATCGATATTGCGAACAAAGCAGAAACGATGCTTGATGGGGGATGAACCTCGCCACTGCTGATTCGACCTTTCGGGACCCGACCGTCCAGCCTGCCTATCTCGCCCGGCTCAACGATGCCCAGCGCCAGGCAGTCGAGCACGGCGACGGCCAGATAGCCGGTCCGCTGCTGGTCATTGCCGGCGCCGGTTCGGGCAAGACCAACACGCTAGCTCACCGCGTCGCCCATCTGGTCGTCAAGGGGGCCGACCCGCGCCGCATCCTGCTGATGACGTTCTCGCGCCGCGCCGCGTCCGAAATGGCCAGGCGCGTCGAGCGTATCGCCGGCGAAGTGCTCGGCCGCGATGCAGCTGTCATCACCGATGCGCTGACCTGGGCGGGAACCTTTCACGGCATCGGCGCGCGGCTGCTTCGCGACTATGCGCTGGAGATCGGCCTCGACCCTGCCTTCACCATCCATGATCGCGAGGATTCCGCGGACCTGATGAATCTGGTCCGCCACGAACTCGGCTTCTCGAAGACGGAAGCGCGTTTCCCCACCAAGGGAACCTGCCTTGCCATCTATTCGCGCGCCGTCAACGCACAGGCGCCGCTCAACGAGGTGTTGGGTTCCGCCTTTCCCTGGTGCGCCGGTTGGGCCGAGCAGCTGAAACAATTGTTCGCCGGTTATGTCGAGGCCAAGCAGGCGCAAAACGTGCTCGATTACGACGATTTGCTGCTCTACTGGGCGCAGATGGCGGCGGAGCCCGAGATAGCAGCGCATCTGGGCGGGCGTTTCGACCATGTGCTGGTCGACGAATACCAGGACACAAATCGCCTGCAGGCTTCGATCCTCATGGCACTGAAACCCGACGGCGCCGGGCTGACGGTGGTGGGCGACGATGCGCAGTCGATCTATTCGTTCCGCGCCGCCGAGGTGCGCAACATCCTCGACTTCCCCAACCAGTTCGCGCAAGCCGCCGACGTCGTGATGCTGGAGCGCAATTACCGCTCGACCGAAACCATCCTGGCGGCCGCCAATGCGGTGATCGGCGAAGCCTCGGAGCGCTTCACCAAGAACCTGTGGTCGGAGCGCAAGTCGACCGACAGGCCAAAACTGGTGACCGTGCGCGACGAGGTCGAGCAGGCCAATTTCGTCTGCGATACCATCCTGGCCGAGCGCGAGGCCGGCACGGCACTGAAATCGCAGGCGGTGCTGTTTCGCGCCTCGCACCACAGCGGCCCGCTGGAGATCGAGCTGACGCGGCGCAACATTCCCTTCGTCAAGTTCGGCGGCTTGAAATTTCTCGATGCCGCTCACGTCAAGGATGTGCTGGCGG
>NZ_RZPH01001128.1:0-1841 GCF_004022825.1 Mesorhizobium sp. M7A.F.Ca.CA.004.04.2.1 | reverse complement strand
CTCTACGCCTGGGAGTTCGAGAAGGCCGGGCGCGAGCTGAAAGTGCGGGTCGAGGGCCAGTTGGTGTTCAATACGTCCGCGCTGCGCATGAACGCGGTGCTCGCCGGCCTCGGCCTTGCCTATCTGCCGGAGGAACAGGTAACGGCCCATCTGGCCGACGGCCGGCTGGTGCGGGTGCTCGCCGACTGGTGCGCGCCTTTCCCCGGCTACCATCTCTATTACCCCAGCCGCCGGCAAGCGACGCCGGCCTTCTCGCTGCTGGTCGACGCGCTGCGCTACCGAGGCTAGAACAGGAAACCGGGTTTCCGAAAAAGATCATGCTCAAAACGAGCAGATAGAGCCCCATCCCGATTCGGGAACAGGCTCTCCATCTGGACTGTGCCCGCCGTCGTTCTATCTTCCGGATCGAGCAGATCTGACGAAATCCGGAGCTATCGCCGTGACCGTGACCGACCTTTATCGAGGCTACATCGCCTGCCTCAACAATCAGGACTGGCAGAAGCTGAATCGCTTCGTTCATGACGAGGTGCATTACAATGGCGACCGCGTCGGGCTGTCGGGTTACCAAGAAATGCTGGAGCGCGATTTTCGGGAAATCCCGGACCTCTATTTCGACATCCAGCTGCTGATCGCCGAACCGCCGTTCATAGCCAGCCGGCTCCAGTTCAACTGCACGCCGAAGGGAACCTTCTTCGGCCTGCCCATCAACGGCAGGAAGGTGTCCTTCAGCGAGAACGTCTTCTATGAATTCCTCGACGACAGGATCAGGAACGTCTGGTCGGTGATCGACAAGGCGGCCATCGAAGCGCAGCTTTAATTCAGGCCGGCCAGAAGATGACGCCGATCGTTCGTAAAAATCGATCATTATGACGAAAATAATTCGTTGGAAAGATTATTTGAGGAATGGCATTCCTCCGGCACACCCGTCTGGAGCATTGCTTTGTCTTCCGTTTCCCACTTCGCGAACGATATTCCGAAAAGCGCTTTTCCTGCCGATCTGACACGAGGGCGGAAATCCCTCAACTGGAATGGCATCGTCCCCGGCATCGTCCTTGTCACGATGATTACTGCCGTCGCCTTCTCGGCCCGCAATGTTTCGGGCTTCGCGCTGTTCAGCCCGATGATCCTCGCCGTCGTCGCCGGCATGATCTACTCCAACGTGCTGGGCACACCGGTGCACGCCAAGGCCGGCATCGCATTCTCGCAAAAGCGCCTGCTGCGCTTCGCCATTGTTCTGCTCGGCTTCCAGCTGACGCTCGGCCAAGTCGTCTCGATCGGCGCCGGCGGCGTCGGCATTGTCGCCGCCACGCTTGGCGCCACCTTCGTTTTCACCATTACGCTCGGTCGGCTGATCGGCGTCGACGCCAAGCTGGCGCAGCTGATCGCCGCCGGCACCTCGATCTGCGGCGCCTCGGCCATCGTCGCCACCAACATCGTCACCGATGCGCGCGACGAGGACGTCACCTACGCCGTCGCCTCGATCACCTTGTTCGGCACCGTCGCCATGCTCGGCCTCGACCAGCACGCTTTCGGCCTGTGGGCCGGTGCTTCGATCCATGAAGTGGCGCAAGTCATCGGCGCTGGCTTCCAGAACGGCACCCAGTCCGGCGAGATCGCTACCGTCGCCAAGCTGACCCGCGTCGCCATGCTGGCGCCGATGGTCGTCGCGCTCGGCCTGATGGCGCGCCGCAGGAGCAGCAGTGAGGTGGCGGCGCGGCCGCCCATGCCGTGGTTCGTCGCCGCCTTTGTCGCCATCGTGGCGCTGAACAGCCTCGTCCCGGTGCCAGCCGAGGTGAAGTCGGCAATGGCGCTCGCCACCACCATCATGCTGACCATGGGGC
>NZ_RZPH01001127.1:0-1841 GCF_004022825.1 Mesorhizobium sp. M7A.F.Ca.CA.004.04.2.1 | reverse complement strand
CCCTGAAATTCAGGCAGCCAGTGCAGCGCCGAGCGGTGCCATTTCTGCTGTGTTGGAATCAAATCCTGGCGCTGCCGCGCGGTCCCCACGCGAATCCCATAGACCTTGGGGCCATCGCCGACAGACGTGGCGTAAAGATGCGAGCCGCAGTCAGCGCAAAAGGCCTGGGTGCGCTTGGCGCCGCTCGCCACGATCTTGATGTAGATTTTCGGCGTGCCCTTGGTGATGCGGTAGTTGCTTTCCGGCGCCGGAACCGTCAGGCGAAAAGCCGTGCCGGTCAGTTGCTGGCAATCCGTGCAGTGGCAGATCGTGGTCTTTTCCGGGTCTACCTCCGCCTCATAGGTTATCGCGCCGCAGTGGCAGCCGCCGTCGATCTTCATCTTTGTTCCTCCTGAATCCCGGTAATCTAGCGGGTCAAGGCAGCCAGGCAATGGCGCGGCGCTAGTCCAGAGCCGGATCGGATGCGGTGTCGATCAGCTTGCGCCGCTTCTCCCAGGTGCCTGTCGTCTGTGGCTTGACGAACAGCCGCGTGATCTCCGGCATTTCCTTCTTCAGCTGCGCCTCCAGGCGCTCGACGCAAGCTTCGATCTCGGGCGCCGTCAAATGGTCCTCGAACTCGATGCTCAGGCCGGCGACGATCTCTGCCGGCCCCATATGGACGGTCAGGACGCCGTTCGCCCGCTGCACCGCCGGATCCTGCTGGGCGATCGCCAGCACCTTCATTTGCACTTCGGGCGATGCCGGCTCACCGATCAGCAGGCCCTTGCTTTCGCGGGCCAGGAAGATCGCTGTCGCCCCCAGGATCAGCCCAATGCCGATAGAGGCGGCGCCGTCGAGTTCCGGCATCTCCAGAACTTCCGCCGCCAGGATGCCGACGAACGCGACGATCAGGCCGAGAAGTGCTGCACTGTCCTCGAACAGTACGGTGTAGACGCTCGGATCCTTGCTCGACTGCACCGCCCGCAGCCAGCCCTGCTTGCCCTTCTGCTGGCGGAACTCCTTCAGCGCCACCCACCACGAACTGCCTTCGAACAGGAAGGAAAGGCCAAGCACGATGTAGGTCACCTCGGCGTTGGCGACCGGCTCCGGCGCCATCATATGGATCACGCCTTCGTAGAACGACACGCCGGCGCCCAGCGCGAAGACGAGGAGCGCGACGATGAAGCTCCAGAAGTAGAGTTCGCGGCCGTGACCGAGCGGATGAGTCCGGTCGGCCGGGCGGGCGGCGCGGTGCATGCCGTAGAGCAGCAGGCCGCCATTGCCGGTATCGACCAGCGAATGCACGCCCTCCGACAGCATCGCCGAACTGCCGGTGAAGGCGGCGGCGGCGAACTTGGTCAGCGCGATGGCGAAATTGCCGGCGAGCGCCGCGTAGATCACCTTTTTTGAGCCGCCGTGCCCGGCCATGGCATTTGTTCCCATTCAAGGCGCAGTCTAGCGGCCAGGCCGCTAAAGCTCCACAGGCATCACACCGCGCGAATGTCGGGTCGTCCAAGCCAGCGGTCATGAGAGATCGGCCTATGGAAAACGGCGACTACTCGACGATCTCGCTGGTCCACACCTTGAAGCCGGCAAGCGTTCCCGGGCCGAATATATGGGTCAGCGGCACGTCGGCGGCGTCGCGGCCGGAGGCGATCAGGATGCGGCCGATGCGCGGTGCATTGTTGCGCGGGTCGAAGACATGCCAGCGGCCGCCGAGATAGACTTCCATCCAGGCGCAGAAATCCATGCTCGCCCATGGTTTCGGCATACCGATGTCGCTGATGTAGCCGGTGCAGTAGCGCGTTGGGATGTTGAGCGCCCGGCAGAAGGTGACGGCGAGATGCGCGTAGTCTCGGCAC
>NZ_RZPH01001126.1:0-1844 GCF_004022825.1 Mesorhizobium sp. M7A.F.Ca.CA.004.04.2.1 | reverse complement strand
GTCCGAGAGCAGACGGCGCAGGGCCGCGGCATTCATCCTGTGGCCGCCGCGATAGGAGCGGAAGCAGCCGATGAAGCGGGCGCCGGCCAGCGCCAGGTCGCCCATGGCGTCCAGCGTCTTATGTCGCACGAATTCGTTGGGGTAGCGCAGGCCGCCCATATTGATGACGCGGTTGTCGTCGCCGATGACCAGCGAGTTCTCCAGCGAGGAGCCGAGCGCGTAGCCTGCGGCCCACAGCCGCTCGACATCCTTCATGAAGCCGAAGGTGCGGGCGCGCGCGATGTCACGACGGAAAATATCGGCATTGAGGTCGGAGGCAAACAGCTGACGACCGATCGCCGGGCTTTCGAAGTCGATCTCGATCTCGAAACGGGTCCCGTCATAGGGCCGAAACTCCGCCCACGAGGCGCCGTTCTCGATGCGGACCGGCTTGATGACCCTGATATAGCGCCGCTTGACCGAGAGCGTCTCGATACCCGCCTGATCGATGGCTTCGACGAACGCCATGGCGCTGCCATCGAAGATAGGAACCTCGGAACCATCGATCTCGACAGCGACATTATCGATGCCGAGCCCAAACAGCGCCGCCATGATGTGCTCGACCGTGGCGATATGCTCGCCGGCGGGATCACCAAGCATGGTGCACAGGTCGGTAGCGCCGACTTCCGAAACCAGGGCACGAAACTCGCGGCCCTGTTCCGCACCGTTGAAAAGCTGGAAAACGATGCCGGTGTCGGCATCCGCGGGCACGAAGCTGATGGACACTTCCTTGCCGCTGTGGACGCCGGTGCCGGTAAGCGACGCGCGCGTCTTCAATGTCGTCTGATAGTCGTGCAAGACAATCCCCATAAGCCCGTAATGCCTAGGTCCGCTTCTCCAGCCCGAGGGCGCGGCTCTTGTGTGAATCGGCTGGCAGGGTGACTTCCCCCGAAATCCCGGCAAACCGATGATGGTAGGCAGCGAAGATAATGTCCCGTCAGGGAGACTCCAAATCACGGTTTCTTACTCTGTGTAACCGCAAAATGGAACGAGTGCGACTTGGTAAGTCGTTGAAATCACATCATTTAAAACATTAACAGGCAAGCGATTCCTCGCTTGCCTGTTAACAAATGTTACAGTCCGTTTACCAATCAGTTGGCCTGGCGGCGCAGGAACGCCGGAATCTCCAGCTGATCGTCTTCCTGAGTCGTCCTCACCTGCGGCGTCAGGCGGCCCTGATCGTCGAGCTGGCCGCGGCGCGGCGCATAGAGCTGCGCATCCTGGCTGGCGAGACGGCGCACTTCGGGCGCGGCCTGGCGCAGCTTGGGCTCGCGCGGCTGCGCCGGCTGCAGCCGTGCGGGTTCTTCCTCGCGACGGGTCAGGCCATTGGTCAGGCGCTTCAGCAGGCCCATCGGTCCGCTGTTGTTCTCGTGGTCGACCGGGCGGCTCTTGGCATCCACCTCGGCCTTGACGACCGGCGGAAAGTCCTCGACGCGCGGCATGCGCTGCGGCGCCATGGCAACCGGCTGCGGCGCCTCGCGCTGCAGCATCTCGCGCGGCTGCGGGGCCGGCTGCATCTGCTGGACCACCGGCTGCGGCATCGGCTGGGCGGGCGGCGCCTGGAAGATCTTGCTCTGCGGGCGGAAATCTTCAGCGTGGGCGACCGGGGCCGGGCGCGCCTGCGCCATGGCCGCCGCATTGGCTTCGGCCAGATGGATGGCTTCCGCGACCGGGTCGATAGCGCGTGGCTCGTATGCCGCCTGCTGGACAGGCGCCGGACGAACCTCCGCGATCTGAGCCGCCGGGCGGCTGGCCGGCTTCGGAGGCGCCGTGCGGATCGAGATCGGCGCGGCGGCGATTTCAGC
>NZ_RZPH01001125.1:1361-1847 GCF_004022825.1 Mesorhizobium sp. M7A.F.Ca.CA.004.04.2.1 | reverse complement strand
GCGTCCAGACATGCGGATGCTTCAACAGCACGTCGGCCAGCGCGCGCAATTCGGCTTCGGTATAGGCGGCACCCGACGGGTTCGACGGCGAGTTCATCAGCAGCCATTTGGTCTTCGGCGTGATCGCCTTTTCCAGCACGGAAGCGGTCAGCTTGAAGCCGTTGTCGATCGAGGTGTCGGCAAACACGGAGGTGCCGCCGCATATGGCCACCATCTCGGGGTAGCTGACCCAATAGGGGCGAGGAATGATGACCTCGTCGCCGGGGTTCAGCGTCGCCATGAAGGCGTTGAACAGGATCTGCTTGCCGCCGGTGCCGACTATGGTCTGCTCGGGCTTGTAGTCGAGATTGTTCTCGCGCTTGAACTTTTTTGCGATCGCCTCGCGCAGCGGCACGATGCCCGAAACCGGCGGATACTTGGTTTCGCCACGGCGGATCGCCTCGATTGCCGCATTCTTGATGTTGTCGGGCGTGTCGAAATCCGGTT
>NZ_RZPH01001125.1:0-1351 GCF_004022825.1 Mesorhizobium sp. M7A.F.Ca.CA.004.04.2.1 | reverse complement strand
GCATTTTTCAGCTCGCGCGCTTTCTGCGTGACCGCGATGGTGGCGGAAGGCTTCACGCGGGAAAGGGTGTCGGCAAGAAAGGCCATGAGCTTGACGTCTCCATGGAAGATCGGCGCGGCCAGGAGCGACCGCGGCGCTTCTCATGTCGCATGATTTCGCGCAACGCAAGTATTGTCGGCTGATCCAGGTCTCAAGGAGCTGTGATCGGGACCCGGGGTCGGCAACAATAAATTCATTAACGAGCGGTAGAGGCTTGAGTGGCAGGATGGCAGACCAATTGCGGAGCGAGGAACCGTGTCGCGCAGCGTCGGGCTTGCCCACATCATCCGTCAGGACGACGGCACCTCCACCGGTGTCTGGGGTATCTACACGCTGCAAAGCGCCTTCCAGCCGATCTTCGCTTTCAAGGAAGGCAAGCTGTCGGTGGTCGCGTTCGAAGGGCTGATCCGGCCGTTCCGCGACGGCGAGCCGCAATCGCCGATGAATTTCTTCTCGACCTGCCCGGCCGCCGACCGGCTGCATATCGAGGCGCTGACCAGGACGCTGCATCTTCTCAACGCCGGTGCCTGCCTGCCGCGGGAAGCATCGATCTTCGTCAATTTCGACCCGTCAGTGTTCACCGAACGCGCCGTTGCCGACGCTGCCTTGCGCGAAATGCGGCTCGTGCTGCACGAGGCCGGCATCGACCCGCGTCGCGTCGTCTGCGAGGTGACCGAGCAGCGGTCGGCGTCGCAGGAAGCCTTGCATGGCTTCGTCGCGGCACTGAGGGCCAACGGTTTTCGCATCGCCGTCGACGATTATGGCGCGGACGATTCCGACATCAATCGGGTCAAGGAATTGAAGCCGGATATCGTCAAGTTCGATGCCTACTGGATCACGCAGCTGATGGAGTCCGGCGCCGGCTTCGCGTTGCTGACCACCATGGTGAAGAACTTCGAGGAGCAAGGTATCCATACGGTGTTCGAAGGCATCGAGGAGGGCTGGCAACTGGAGCTCGCCGAGAAATCGGGTGCGTCGATGGTGCAGGGTTTCGTGCTGGCGCGGCCCGAATTGGCGCCGACCAGCTTTGGCGTCTTCGACAAGGCCAGGCAGGCGCCTGTCGCTGCTGCCGTCGACACGTCGGCTCCTGCCGTGGGAACGCCTTCGGCGCGGCCGGTCAAGGCCTTCGGGCGCCGCGTGGCGACATGAGAGACGATCGGCGGCGCAATGTCGGCGATGCGATCCGGGTCGACGAAGTCGGCATCGAATACGGCATCCATGGCGAGTTCCGGCTGCGCAGCGCCTATCAGCCGATTTTCGCGCCGCGCGGCCGTTTCCTTCACGCGGTCGCGGCCGAAGCCCTGAGCGAGCC
>NZ_RZPH01001124.1:0-1848 GCF_004022825.1 Mesorhizobium sp. M7A.F.Ca.CA.004.04.2.1 | reverse complement strand
GGATTGGAATCCGCACCCGGAAGCCGGTTCTCCACCCGCCGCGCCGCGCGGCCCCCGGCCGGCACGCGCAGGCCGCAGGAGCGGTTGTCATGCGACCATTCGATGTTGGCCGGCGCGCTGTGGTTCGGCCTTATGCGGCGGAACGAGTTCACGTTGGGCGCAAACAGCGGCATGATTTCCGGGACATATTTCTGCAGGCCGCCGATGAAATGGCCGAACATTGCGCTGTCGGCATCGTCGCTGCCGGCAAACAAAGTCCTGCCGGCCTCGTCGATGACCGACATGTGCAGATGCATCGAGCTTCCCGCCTGTGCGGCGATCGGCTTGGCCATGAAGGTGGCGTGCATTCCGCTCTGCTGCGCGGCCTGGCGCGTCAGCCGCTTGAACAGCAGCACCTTGTCGGCCAGCGGCAGCGCATCGCCATGCAGGAAGTTGATCTCAAGCTGCGCCGTACCCGATTCATGGATCAGCGTGTCGAGCGGCAGGCCGGCCGCCGCCGCATAGTCATAGACTCGGCGGATCACCGGCTCGAACTCCTCGAGCGCGGCCATGTCATAGGGATGCTGCACACCCTCGGCACGGCCATTGGCGCCGATCGGAGCGGTCAGCGGCTGGTCCGGATCGGGATTGGGCGCGGTCAGATAAAATTCGAGCTCCGGCGCCACCACCGCCCGCCAGCCGCGCCTGGCGTAGAGGTCGAGCACGGCGCGCAGCACATGGCGCGGCGAGGCCATCCAGGGCCGGTCGTCCATATGGAAGGCATCGGCGAAGACATAGGCCTTGCCGGGAGCGGCACCCGGCGCCAGGCACAGCGTCGAGACATCGGGCACCATGCGCATGTCCGGGTCCGAATAGGCAAAACCCTCGTCGATCGAGCCGGAGTAGCGGCCGTCGATGCTGACCAGGAAAGCGCTGCTCGGCAGATAGAGCGCGCGATCTTCCAGCGCCTGGAGGAATTTGGCCGTCGGCAAGGCCTTGCCGCGCAGGACGCCGTTCGTGTCGGGCACCAGGCACTCGACTTCGTTGATCCCGTGCCGGGCCAGCCAGGCCTTGGCGTCGTTGCCGCTGGAGAGCGAGATATTCGTGTTGTTGTCAGGCATTTCGTTCATGTCCGTATCAAAGAGAGTATGGCTTGGGCGGCCACATCCGTTCCAGGTTTCAGCGCCATTTGGGCTGCATTGTCCTTGAGGCGGGCGCGCATGGCATCGTCGGCCAGCAGGCCGAGAATCGCTTTCTCCAACACTCCTTCGGTCCAGGCGTCGCGGCCGATATGGTCACCGACGCCGGTTTCTCCGGCGCGGCGCGCATTGTCGTGTCCGTCCCAGCAATAGGGCATGATCAGTGACGGCACGCCGAAGCGCAGCGCTTCGCAAAAGCTGTTGTTGCCGCCGTGATGGATGAACAGGTCTGACTTCGCCACCACCGAGGGCTGCGGAAACCAGGCGTCGAGATAGACATTGTCCGGCACCGCACGGTAGGCGTCGCGCAGGCCGCCGGCATTGACAATAAAGCGCGCCGGCAGCCTGTCGAAGACGACCAGCATGCGCTCGATCAGGCCGACATCCATGGCGCCGAGGCTGCCGAAGCTGACATAGACTAGCGGCCCCTTGTTGCGCGGAAACACCGGCACTTCGAACGGCCCTTCCGAGCGCACGCAGCCTTCGAGATAGACGAAGCGCGTGGGATCGAGCGGCTCGGCGCGCTCACGACGCACGATCGAAGGCGTCAGCAGCAAATTGAGGTCGGGCGACGCCTCGAGGAACAGGCCCTTCGGCAGCGACGCCAGGCCGGCATCCATGCGAAAGCGATTGAAGCGGTCATGTGCGGGCGCGCAAGCCGCCAGATACC
>NZ_RZPH01001123.1:0-1851 GCF_004022825.1 Mesorhizobium sp. M7A.F.Ca.CA.004.04.2.1 | reverse complement strand
ATCTTCGTTGGCGCGCACTATCCCAGCGACACCGTCGCCGGCTTCGGCCTTGGCTGCGGCTTCGCGCTCGCCTGCGGGCTGGTCTTTGCCCGGCTCGGCTTCATTTTCCGGCCGATGCCGTCGGGACTGCCGGTCCGCAAGAGAACGTTTCGGCTGATCGGACCGACAAGGAAGGCTGCCTGAGCATTCGAAGTTCAGTTGCCGTCCAGTCCGCCATAGGATCTGACCAGGCCGGCCATGCCGGGCGACTGGTGGTCTTCGCTTTCCAGCCCCTGTGCAACGCCGACGCGATCGGCGACCGGCCGGTTCTGGCTGACCTTCCACTTGCCGTGGATTTCGCTGATCTCGATTTCCAGCCCGATAATGCCCTTGATCTGCGACTGGATGAAGGGCTCCGGCGCATCGGTCACCGCCCAGGGTGCGGCGCGGGCGCCTTCCTGGGATATGGTCAGATCGGCGATCTGCTGCGCCAGCCAGTCCTGATCATCCATCACCTTGACGGTGCCGCGAACCTGCACGATGGCGTAATTCCAGGTCGGCACCACCTTGCCGGTCTCGCGCTTGGTCTCGTACCAGGACGGCGTCACATAGGCATCGCTGCCCTGGAAGACGATCAGCACGGGGGATGCCGGGTTGTCGGCCAACAGGCGCCATTGCGGGTTGGCCCGCGCCAGATGGGCGCGCAGCGTGCCGTTAGGCCCGATTTCCGCGTCGAGCAGGAACGGGACAGCGTTGGCGACCGGCCCATCGGGCCCGTTGGAAACCAACAGGCCCAGCGGATGCGTCCGGATCAGCCCGTGCAGGATTTCCGGCCGCGTTTCCCTGAAATGAGGAGGTTCGTACATCGCCGTCCGTTCTTGCCTTGTTTATCTCAGCCGCTTCGGACGCGGATCCGACAATTCGCCGGCCAGCCGGCGGTCGAGATAGTCGGCGCATTCCTCGAGCAGCAGGTCGGCATCGTTGGCGAAGAAATGGTTGGCGCCGGGCAAGGTCTTTTGCGTGATGGTGATGCCCTTCTGCGTGTGCAGCTTGTCGACCAGGCCCTGCACATCCTTCGGCGGCGCCACCTTGTCGGCATCGCCATGGATGATCAGGCCCGATGACGGGCAGGGCGCCAGGAACGAGAAATCATAGGTGTTGGGCTGCGGCGCGATCGAAATGAAGCCTTCGATCTCCGGCCGGCGCATCAGAAGCTGCATGCCGATCCAGGAGCCGAAGGAGTAGCCGGCGACCCAGCAGCTCTTGGAATCGGGATGCAGCGACTGCACCCAGTCCAAAGCGGCGGCGGCGTCCGACAGCTCGCCGGTGCCATGGTCGAACTCGCCCTGGCTGCGGCCGATGCCGCGGAAATTGAAGCGAAGCGTGGTGAAATCCCGCTTCTGGAACATGTAGAAGAGGTCGTAGACGATCTTGTTGTTCATCGTGCCGCCGAATTGCGGGTGCGGGTGCAGGACGATGGCAATCGGCGCGCTCTTTTCCTTGGAAGGCTGATAGCGACCCTCCAGGCGGCCGGCAGGACCGGTGAAAATGACCTCAGGCATAAAATACTCCACTTGGTAATACGAACGCGCGGTGCCTGGAACGTTTCCTCTGGCCTTGACGCAGGGCGAGCGTCTTCTTAGAAGCTAGTTTAGAATTGTTCAAAACTGAGTGGCAAGACATCGAGCCCGGCCACCCGCGCCGCAAGCCGCGTAAATAGGACGGCTCGCCTTGGAATTTCAAGGAAATAACGCCATACGACAGCGGAATGGCTTCTGACGGGATTTGACGGACGAAAATGGCCGGAATACGCGCCTATCTCGACTACAATGCCAGTGCGCCGCTGCTTGCCGTGGCCCGCGAGGCTATGGT
>NZ_RZPH01001122.1:0-1854 GCF_004022825.1 Mesorhizobium sp. M7A.F.Ca.CA.004.04.2.1 | reverse complement strand
GTCGAGGAATCAATCTATTTCGCCGGCCTTGGCGGCCCACGCCGCAGCCGCCAGATCGTGCTTGCCTTCAAAGCCTCGGAAATCGCCGAAGTCCACTGGCAGCTGACGCGCACCAGCATCGCCGGTCATCCGGAAAACAACTGATCCTCCTGGCAGGGCTTCGAACGCAGGTTAACAAAAGGCCTGACGACAACCAGTTCGGCGGCATCGGCAGCTTGCGTCGGCAACGATAGGAATTTTTTCTTGACTCGGTGACCTCAGCTATGGTACAAATTCGCCCATGGTGCTGATTTGCGCCAGTGACCCGCCGCACAGGCGGGTTTTTCGTTTTAATACGGATTCGTTGCCTTGCCCCACCTGACCGCCGGTTTGATTTCCGGACGGCATGTGCTACGGGCGCGGGCATCCATCACACCAGTCGTGAAAGGCTGCCAGCCCATGGCCGTCGCCGCCAAGAACATTCCCGCACCAGACCTTGTTCCCGTGCGTCGCGCCCTGCTCTCCGTTTTCGACAAGACCGGCCTCATCGATTTCGCCAAAGCGCTGGCAGCCGCAGGCGTAGAGCTGGTCTCGACCGGCGGCACGGCAAAGGCGATCGCTGACGCGGGCCTTCCGGTGCGCGACGTCTCCGAGCTCACCGGTTTCCCCGAGATCATGGACGGCCGCGTCAAGACCTTGCATCCTGGGGTGCATGGCGCGCTGCTTGGCGTGCGCGACGATCCGGAGCATTCCGCGGCAATGCGCAAATACGGCATCGAGCCGATCGATCTCGTCGTCTCCAATCTCTATCCGTTCGAGGAGGTCCGCCGCTCCGGCGCCGACTACGCGTCGATCGTCGAAAACATCGACATTGGCGGGCCGGCGATGATCCGCGCCTCGGCCAAGAACCACGCCTATGTCGCCATCGTCACCGACCCCGGCGATTACGCCTCGGTGCTGAATGCGCTGGAGATGAACATCGGCTCGCTGTCGCTGGATTTCCGCAAGAAGCTGGCCGCCAAGGCCTTCGCCCGCACCGCCAGCTATGACGCGGCGATCTCCGGCTGGTTCGCCGAAGCGCTCGAGATCGAACATCCGACATGGCGCGCCTTTGGCGGCAGGTTGGTCGAGGTGATGCGCTATGGCGAGAACCCGCATCAGAGCGCCGGCTTCTACGTCAACGGCGACAAGCGCCCGGGCGTCGCCACGGCGCGCCAGCTGCAGGGCAAGCAGCTATCCTACAACAACATCAACGACACCGACGCCGCCTTCGAACTGGTCGGCGAGTTCGACCCCGACCTTTCCGCCGCCGTCGCCATCATCAAGCACGCCAATCCGTGCGGCGTTGCCGAAGGCGACTCGCTGAAAGCCGCCTACGCCAAGGCGCTGGCCTGCGACCCGGTCTCGGCCTTCGGCGGCATCATCGCCGTCAACCGCACCCTCGACGCCGAGGCGGCGGAAGAGATCGTAAAAACCTTCACCGAGGTAATCATCGCGCCCGGCGCCACCGACGAGGCAGCGGCCATCGTGGCGGCGAAAAAGAATTTGCGCCTGCTGGTCACCGGTGGGCTGCCGGACCCGCGCACGCCGGGTACGACGGTCAAATCCGTCGCCGGCGGCCTGCTCATCCAGGGCCGGGACAACGCCGTCGTCGACGACCTCGAACTGAAAGTGGTGACCAAGCGGGCGCCGACGCCGGCCGAAATGGCCGACCTGAAATTCGCCTTCCGCATCGCCAAGCACGTCAAGTCCAACGCCATCGTCTACGTCAGGGACGGCGCCACCGTCGGCATCGGCGCCGGCCAGATGAGCCGGGTCGATTCCTCACGCATCGCCGCTCGCAAGGCACTCGACGCCCCCGAGGCCGCGCGCCTT
>NZ_RZPH01001121.1:0-1856 GCF_004022825.1 Mesorhizobium sp. M7A.F.Ca.CA.004.04.2.1 | reverse complement strand
GCGTCGGGCTGCTCGCGGTCGGCATAGAGCAACGCATCGAAATCCTTAAGGTCCTGGTGCGCGGCGCGCGCACCATCATCCTCGATGAACCGACCGCCGTGCTGACGCCGCAGGAAAGCCGTGAACTGTTCCAGACACTGCGCAGCTTCGTGGCCGAAGGCATGACGGTGATCTTCATTTCGCATCACCTGGAAGAGGTGATGGAAGTGTCCGACACGGTGACGGTGCTGCGCAACGGCAGGAAGGTGGCGACCCGGCCGACGGCCGAGCTCAGCAAGGACGAGTTGGTGCACATGATGGTCGGCCGCGAGGTGAGCTTCGACCGCCGGCCGCGCGCTTCGCTGCACGGCGACGTGGTGCTCGAAGTCAAGGATCTGTGGGCGCGCGACGATCGCCTGCTGCCGGCTCTTCGCGATGCCAGCTTCACCGTCCGCTCCGGCGAGGTGGTGGGGATCGCGGGTGTGGCCGGCAATGGACAGACGGAGCTGGCGGAAGTGCTTTCGGGCTTGCGACCGGCAAGCCATGGCGGGGCGTGGCTGAAGGGCCGGAATCTCACCGCGCTCTCCCCCGCCGCGATCCGCCAGGCAGGCCTCGCCCATGTTCCAGGCGACCGCATGGTGCGCGGGGTCGATCGCAACGCTTCGATAGCAGCCAACACCCTGATGGGCCGCCAGCACCGCGCCCCATGGAGCCGCGCCGGCATGCTCAACTGGAATGCCATAAATCAAAACGCCGAAACGCTGATCAAGAGCTTCGATATTCGCGCGCGCGGAGCCGGTGATGCGGTCAAGCGGCTTTCGGGGGGAAACATCCAGAAGGTCGTTCTGGCGCGCGAATTCACCAACGGCGCCGATTTCCTGCTGATCGACCAGCCGACGCGCGGCGTCGACATCGGCGCCCAGGAGGCCATTCATGACGAGATCATGCGCCAGCGCGCCGCCGGCCGCGCAATCCTGCTGATTTCCGTGCAGCTCGACGAACTGGCCGCCCTTGCCGACCGCATCCTGGTGATGTTCAACGGGCGGATCATGGGCGAGGTCGCCGGCGACGAGGCCGACGAGGAGCGCATCGGCATGATGATGGCAGGCGTGGCCGTGCCGGAATTCGCCGCGGAGACCGCATCATGACAGACCATTTGCGTGCCGTTTCCGGCCAGGTGATCGCCATCGGCGTGGCGCTGCTGATGGGCGCGATCATCATCCTCATGGTCGGCGAAAGCCCGGTGCGTGTGTTCATGACGCTGTTGCGCGGCGCCTTCGGCGATCAGGAGAAGATCGCCGGGACCTTGCTGCAGACGACGCCGATCCTGATCTGCGGTGTCGCCGCCTGCATCGGCCTGCGCGGCGGCATGTTCAACGTCGGCATAGAGGGCCAGCTGTTCCTCGGCGGCTTCGCCGCCGCGTGGGTCGGCTTTGCCATGCCCCTGCCCGCGGGCATTCACACGCTGGCCGCGCTGGCGCTGGCGGTCGTGGCAGGCGCGGCCTGGGTCGCCATCCCCGCCTACTTCCGCGCCCGCTACAACACCAACGAAGTCGTCTCGACGATCCTGTCGAACTACGTGGCGGTGCTGCTCACGTCCTACTTCACCATCTTCCTGTTCAAGCGGCCGGGTGGCTGGTCGGAGACGCCGCCGATCCTGGCGACATCCTATCTGCCGGAGATCTTCACCTTTTCGCGGTTGAACTGGGGCCTGGTCATTGGCTTGGTGCTGGCGGTCGGCGCAGCCCTTGTCTTCCGCTACACCAAATGGGGTTACGGCGTCACGATGGTCGGTTCGGCGCCGAAATTCGCCGAATATGGCGGCGTCAACGTGAAACGGCAGGGTTTCCTGGTCCTGCTGCTTTCAGGGGCCGTCG
>NZ_RZPH01000111.1:0-9710 GCF_004022825.1 Mesorhizobium sp. M7A.F.Ca.CA.004.04.2.1 | reverse complement strand
CTGCAGAACATCCCGGTTCGCACCGCCGAAGGCCGCAAGATCAGGACCGCCTTCATCACCGACAAGAGCCACCGCCTGGTCTCGGCCGACTACAGCCAGATCGAGCTGCGGGTGCTCGCCCATGTCGCCGAAATCCCGCAATTGCGGCAGGCTTTCGCCGACGGCGCCGACATCCATGCCATCACCGCGTCGGAGATGTTCAACGTGCCGGTCGAAGGCATGCCTTCGGAAGTCCGCCGCCGCGCCAAGGCGATCAATTTCGGCATCATCTACGGCATTTCGGCCTTCGGTCTCGCCAATCAGTTGTCGATCCCGCGCGAGGAGGCAGGCAACTACATCAAGAAGTATTTCGAGCGCTTCCCCGGCATCCGAGACTATATCGAGGAGACCAAGGCCTATGCCCGCGAGCATGGCTTTGTCGAAACGATCTTCGGCCGCCGCATCCATTACCCCGATATAAGATCGTCCAATCCCTCGCTCCGCGCGTTCAACGAGCGCGCCTCGATCAACGCCCGCCTGCAAGGCACCGCCGCCGACATCATCCGCCGTGCCATGATCCGCATGGAGGAGGCTCTGGAAAAAGCAGGCCTTTCGGCACGCATGCTGCTGCAGGTGCATGACGAATTGATCTTCGAGACCGTCGAGGCGGAAGTCGAGGCAACGATCCCGGTCGTGCGTCACGTCATGGAGAACGCGGCGATGCCGGCGGTCTCGATGTCGGTGCCGCTGCATGTCGACGCGCGGGCGGCGAACAACTGGGACGAGGCGCATTAGCCGTCGTCGTCATCCTAGGGCGGAGCGACGCGAAGCGGAGCGCAGACCCTAGGATCCATGCCGTTACATTAGCCTTGGATGCAACGGTGCAAAATGAAGCCGCTTCCGAGGCTGCGCCAAGTATCCTTAAATCTGGGCCGCCGCGACATTCTCATGTCACGGCATGGATCCTAGGGTCTCCGCGACGTCGCTTCGCTCCTGCTTCGCCCTAGGATGACGAAGCGATGGGCCTCAAGCCGCTTCGGCCAGGCACTTGGCACACGTCCCGCGAAATTCGATCACCGCCTTCTTGGCGGCGAAGCCGGTGGAGCGCACCCATTCGTCCAACTGGTGGCCGACATCGTGGTCGGACATTTCGGTGACCTGCCCGCATGTGTCGCAGATCGCGAAGGCGGTCATCGAGTGGTTGTGGTCGTGCGGTTCGGCGCAGGCGACGAAGGAGTTGATGCTTTCGAGCCGATGCACGAAACCTGACTTCACCAGCGTATCGAGCGCGCGATAGACCTGGAGCGGCGCGCGAAAACCGCGCTCGCGCAGTTGGTCGAGCAAGGTGTAGGCACTGAGCGGTCCGCTGGCGGTCTCGAGTTTCTCGAGCACGCACAGCTGGTTCTTCGTCAGCACATCCCTTGCCGCCATGATCCTGTTTCCAACTCGCCTTGCGTCGCTTGTGCCGCGCACAAACGATCCATGTCCCATCCAGATAGCGACGAACAGGCCTTTTTGCTACTGTTTCCAGCATTCTGCCCGCGAGGCTGTCGAGAACATCGATCGGAGCGGGGCAACAGGCAGGTTGCTCTGCGATGTGACGTTCAAAATACTGACAATATCTTCGGCAAGGATTGCCGCGCTTGGAAATTCGGTCGGGCTTGGGGAAGCAATCATGATCAAATTGACGCGGCGGACGCTGCTGGTCGGCACGTCCGCCTTGACCATGGCCGGCATGGTATCGTTCCGAACCATGGCCGCATCGCGCATCTACCATGCGCTGCTGGTCGCCTGCACCGAATATCCCAACCTGCCGCAGAGGAACTGGCTTGTCGGGCCGAAGAACGATGCAGCCCTCGTCCACGACTATCTGCTGAAGAATGTGCCCGACCCCGTGCGCTTCGCGCCGGAAAACGTCACGCTGCTCGCCAAGGATGTCCCCGGCGCCAGTGGCCTGCCGACCCATGCGGCGATCAAGGCTGCATTGGCCGACCTTGCCGCCAAGGTTCAGCGCGACGATTTCGTCTATCTGCATCTGTCCGGTCACGGTGCCCAGCAGCCGCAGATGGTCAAGGGCGACGAGACCGACGGGCTCGACGAGATCTTCCTGCCCGTAGATATCGGCAAATGGATCAACCGTGATGCCGGCGTGCCCAATGCGCTGATCGACAACGAAATCGGCGCGGCACTCGACGCCATCCGCGACAAGGGTGCTTTCGTCTGGGTTGTGTTCGACTGCTGCCATTCCGGAACCGCGACACGCGCCGTCGAGGTCGATGACGAGCTGGAGCGCAAGGTCGAGTTCGCCGACCTGGTCGGCGGCAACGAGTCCGAGCGGGCTGCCGCGATCGAGGCCTATGACGAGGTGATTTCGGTCGCCGGCTCGCGCGGCATCGACGACAATGGCACGCGCAAGCCCGCCTTCACCCTGACGCCGACCGGTGGCGAACCGATCACCAAGGGCAAGCTGGTCGCCTTCTATGCCGCGCAGACGGTGGAGACGACGCCCGAGATGCCGTTGCCCAAGGGCATCGCGGATGCGCCGCGCTTGGGCCTGTTCACCTTCACCATCCTGTCCAAACTGGCCGAGAATCCCAACGTCACCTATCGCCAGCTCGGCCAGGCCGTGCTGCAGCAATATTCGGCCGACAGCCGCACCCGGCCGACACCGCTGTTCGAGGGCGAACTGGATGCCCGCGTCTTCGGCACCGACAAGACCGATGCAGTCATGCAGTGGCCTGTCGTCATCAAGGACGGCGAAGCGACGATCGGCGCCGGACTGCTGCATCGCCTCACCCCCGGCAGCAAGCTCGCCATCCTGCCATCGGCGTTATCGCCGCTGTCCGACGCTGTCGGATTTTTGGAAGTGCAGTCGGCAAAAAACCTGGAAAGCCGCGTCAAGCCGGTCGAGTTCGACAAGAAGCCGGCGCTCAAATTCGCCGACATTCCCGCCAACGCCTATGCGCGGGTGGCGGAGATCGCCGTCGACTATAAGCTCGTCTTGGCGCGGCCGGCCATAGCCAAGGGACTTGAAAAGGAAACCGCTCTGGTCAATTCGGTTCTCGACGAACTGGCCACAGCCAGGGAGACCGGCTTCAACATCGAGCTGGTCGATCCCGGCAAGAGCGCCGACCTCCGCCTCGCGGTGATGCGCGAGAATGCTGTTCCCGGTGCCCACAAGGATGCGACAGACAAGCCGGCGCTGTGGTTCCTGCCGGCATCGGGCGACGTGAGCCTGAAGGAGGGCGGCAAACCGCCGCTGATCATCATTCACGACCGCCAGAAACTGGCCGATGCAATGGCCAGGAACCTGCGCACCATCTTCCGCGCCACCGGGCTTTCGCGGCTGGCGGCGGCCACGGACTACAAGCCCGAGGACGTCGACGTCCAGTTTCAGGTCAAACGTCGCGACAAGGATGGCCTCGAACCGCTGCAGGCTTCGGTTGTGCCGCGCGTGTCGCCGGGCGACGAAGTGCATGTGCTGGCCAAGAACGGCTCGGATCTGCTGGTCGACATCAATGTGCTCTATGTCGGCAGCGACTATTCGATCACCCATATCGTTGCCGAACGCCTCGCCCCGCAAGCCATGCTCGAAGAGGGGCTGCTGGCTTTCACCGACACCAGCTTCGGCATGGAGCGGATGATCGCGGTTTTGACCGAGGCGCCGCCGGGGAGCGAGAAGCAGGATCTGAGCTTCCTGGCGCAGGACGGCGTCGCCGCGGCGACACGCGGAATGGGCTCCGCCGGCTTCTCCGACATGCTGACCGATCTCGGCATGGCGCCGGCAACCCGCTCGGTGATGCGGCTTGCCGACAAGAGCGGCCCGAAAGGCGCGGTGATGATTTTCCCGATGGAGACGGTGCCGCGCGCCTGAGCGGATGCCGGCGCCGCATGGCTCTGCCGGCTCTTGCGCGATCGGCGCGATATGAGAACATTCCCGGCCGCGTCTTGGCGCATGACGGCCGGATGAAACGGATAGGATCGATTGTGAAGAATTCTGTGTTTTCCTGGCGTGGAACGGTGGCTGGCCTTGGCGGCGGCCTGTTGTTGATCGCCAACGCTTCGGCGGACGAGGCCTGCGGCCTGTGCGTCAAGCAGATCGTCACCAACTCGGAACTGGCGACGTGTTTTCTCGATCAGTACGACCAGTTCGCCAAAAGCGGCAGCGACGCCGTTGTCGTCGATCTCAGCAACTGCGCCTCGCGCGGCGTCGTCGAAGCCTTGCCGTCACCGAACAAGGGGGCGGCGGAGCCTGACGTGCAGTTCATGATTTCGCGCCTGCAACTGGAATGCCTGAAACGGAAGCTGGAGACGCCGGGCATCGTGCTGGATCCCTCCGCCACCATTGAACTGGACAGCTGCGGATGAAGAAGCCAACGGGCAACACCAGGCAGACAGCAGCCGCCGCAAAGGCGCCGGCCGGCAAACCCGCGCTGGCGGAAACCACCGAAGGTTTCCCTTGGCCAAGCGCCCACGAGATCAAGAAGGAGAGCAACCCCTTCACCGACCGCGACTGGCGCATGCTGGTCTATGCCTGGTCGGGCATGGCCGTGCGTCTCGCCATCATCTTCACCCTGATGTTCTCGGTCTACCAGTTCCTGGCCAACCAGGAGCAGAAGCGCGTCGAGCAGACCATGTCGCTTGTCGAACTCTGGGAAAACAAGGACTACCAGCAGGCGCAGCGCGCGCTGAAAGATCGTCTGACCGCGCTTAACGCCAAATATGACAATCTGCTCAGCGCCAACCCCTCGCCAACCGAGGAGCAGGTGTTCCGGCAACGGATCGGCATCGAGGCGATGACCGCCTCCGGCGGCGACATGCCGCTCGCCGATTTCAGCGAGAATTTCGATCGCATCGTCTATTTCCTCAACCGGCTGTCATTCTGCATCGACGGCGATTTGTGTTCGCGCAAAGTGACCGATGCTTATTTCCGTGACTATGCCGTCTCTTTCTGGAGCTATTTTGCCGGCTACATAGACAAGCAGCGCAAGGCGGGTTCTCCCACTTTCGCTTCGGCGATCGAGACCTATGTGCGCAATGGGCCGCCCACGGCCGAAGCCAAATAGCGGCGCGAAAAAGGCGGCGGGATTGCGCCGCCGCCTTTGTCTCCACCGCGAATGCGCAGCGATTATTTATACAGGCTGTTGATCCACTGGACGTTGGCAGCATTCAGGCGCACGGCGGTGTTCGCGTCGGGGCTTTCCGCCACGTTGACACCGGTGACGATGCGCTGCTTGGCCTTGTTGTCGTAGGCATAGACCGAACTGCCGCTCGACCCTGGGAACGTATCGCAGTCGTACTGGAAATATTCCGGCGCGATGTTTTCGGCATGCACTTCGCAGTTTGCCTTCCACATCGTGCCCATCGGCTTGTCGCCGGGATAGCCAACGAGATTGGCGGTGAAGTCGCCAAGATCGTCATAGTTCGCATAGCCCAGCCAGCCGAGATTGGTGCCGACATCCTGCTTTAGCGTGACGATGCCGAGATCCCACAGCAGGACCGAACCATAATAACCCTGGTAGTTGTCGATGAAGCCTTGCAGCACATAGGCGCTTTCGAAGGCGAAGGCGCCGAACGGTGCGTCGTCGGCCGTGCTGCCGTTCAGCCCCGGCACGAACAGATAGTCGGAGAGCCAATCCTTGTCCTCATGGCTGTAGAGGCAGTGCGCGGCGGTGAGCACCGTGCGCGGGCCGATCAGCGTTGCCGAACAGCTGCCGAAGCTGCCCGTCTTCGGCGATTTGGCTTCGAGATAGCCGATTGCCGAGAACGGATAGGTCTTGGTGTTCTTGACCTGCTCGCGATCGTCGGTGCCGAAGACCTGACGGCCGGCTTCGCCTTCGCCGAGGTCCGGATCCTCGGTCTTGCGCTCGGCCCCGTCTTTTCCGGTGGCCGGAGCGTTCAGTTCCTTGATGATAAGCTCCCGCAGCGCTTCGCTCGGCTCGATCTTGATCTCCTTGCCATCGGCGGACCGTCCGACGACGCCGTAGGATTTGACAGCCGTTGCCTCGTCGGCAAGCGGCGCGGCGCGGCTGTCTTCGTCGGTCAGCTTAGGTGGCGCGATTGGCTTTGCCCGCCCGGGCTTGTAGTCGCCTGAAGTCACGTCGCGCGCGCTTTCGCCATTGCCGGCACTGGCGGAGCCAGGATCGGCGGCGAAAACCGGGACCGTCCACATTGCGGTGGAAAGCAATGCGGACACAATGAGTGCGTTTGTCAGTTTTGTCATGGTGAGACTCTCCCAAAAGTCAGCAAGGACTGGATCAAGATACAGAAATATTGTCGAGATCGTGGTGGCGTCGAAAAAGGATTTTGGTTACCGCACTTGAAATTTGACCATCGCCTATGCGGTCGGTCAAAGCCCCCGCCAAAGACACCCGGGCGGATATATTGCCTAAATTAATACAACATTGGAATGACAATTAGCTTCCACATAGCCCGTGGGGGGCTATAGGGTTTTGAACGGGGTCTGCACAGGAACGCGATACGCGAAGCAGTGCCTGACTTGGTGTCCCTGCCGTGCCGCTGCAACGAAAGCTGCGCGGCCTGACCACCAGTCTGAGGCTTGCTTTGTTGATCATGCGCCGGGGCTGGTCCGCTCGGGTACATATCAGGAGGGCTTCAGATGAACATCATCCATCGGTTCAGGCCGATCGCCGCTGCATCGCTGCTCGGCATCGCAGCCGCCCTTGCGGCAGCCAATTCCACCCAGGCCGACGAAGCAGTCGCCCGACCGGAGGCAGCGGTCTCGCCAATGAAGCGCGTGACGGAAGCCAGGGCGAAAGCCGCGGCGGAGAACCCCGACGCAGCCGACCGCGTCTATGGCGGCAACCAGGCCGAAAAGGGAGCCTATCCGTTCCAGGTCGCGCTGCTCACCACCGACAGGCTGGACGAGAACCCGGCCTCGCAGGCCAACGCCCAATTCTGCGGCGGCAGCCTGATCGCGCCGCAATGGGTGCTGACGGCAGCACACTGCCTCAACGACAAGGGTCAGCCGGTTTCGCCGGAGAGCGTCACCGTGCTGACCGGTGCAACCGATCTCAGCGAGGGCAAGCGCCACAAGGTGGTGGAGGTCATCGTCAACGAAGCCTACAGCGAGCAAACGCTCGACAACGATCTCGCCCTGCTCCGGCTTGCCGAACCGGCCGACGCGCCGACCATCAAGGTCGCCCATGAGGCAACCCCCGACACCGGCAAGACGACCGTCACCGGCTGGGGCAAGATGCAGGACGGCACCTTTCCGACCACGCTGATGGTTGTCGATCTCGATCTGCAGCCGAACCAGGCCTGCAACAGCGGCATCAAGGCCATCTATGCGCGTGATCTGAAGGCAGCGCTCGGTGATCTGTCCCGCCGTATGCGCTATTCGGAAAAAGGCATCGACGCGGCAGCCAATGCGATCGCCGCCGACATGACCGACCCGCTGACCGGCAACATGATCTGCGCCGGCACCACCAGCGGCGTGCGCGATGCCTGCAACGGCGACAGCGGCGGCCCGCTGTTCATGACCGGTGCCGAAGGCCCGGTCCAGGTCGGCGTCGTCAGCTGGGGCGAAGGCCCGGCTGACGGCAGTGCGGCGTGCGGCCACAAGGAGGCCTACGGCATCTACACGCGGCTGGCCAACTACACCGGCTGGATCGAGGCGAAGATGAAGACCTCGGCTCCGGCGCCGGCAAAGCCCAAGGCGGGACTGGGCACCGCCCAGAAACCGAAAACGCCCTGAAGCAGCGCTGTTCGCTTTCAAGCAAAACGGCGGGAGAGGTTCCCGCCGTTTTGCTTGCCGGCTTATCGAGAGGACTTATTTTCGCGGCGGGCCTTTGCGCTCGGCGGAAGCCGCCCACAGATTAATGTCGGATTCGCGCGCATAGGTGTCGATCTCGGCGAGTTCGGCATCGCTGAAATCGAGCACCTTGAGCGCGCCGACGCAGTCCTCGACCTGCTCCGGCCGGCTGGCGCCGATCAGCGCCGATGTCACCCTGCCCTTGCGCAGCACCCAGGCCAGCGCCATCTGCGCCAGCGTCTGCCCGCGCTTGCCGGCGATGGCGTCGAGCGCCTTGATGTTGGCGATGGTCTTGTCGTTGATGAAGGCTGTCTTCAGCGACTTGCCCTGGGAGGCACGGCTGCCATCGGGAATGCCGCCGAGATACTTGTTGGTCAGCATGCCTTGCGCCAGCGGCGAGAACACGATGGAGCCGACGCCGAGCCCTTCGAGCGTGTCGAGCAAGCCATCTTCCTCCACCCAGCGGTTCAGCATCGAATAGCTCGGCTGGTGGATGACGCAAGGCGTGCCAAGCTGCTTCAAGATATCGGCGGCCTCGCGTGTGCGCTGCGAATTGTAGGACGAGATGCCGGCATAGAGCGCCTTGCCCGAGCGCACGGCATGGTCGAGCGCGCCCATGGTCTCTTCCAGCGGCGTGTCGGGGTCGAAACGATGCGAATAGAAGATATCGACATAGTCGAGCCCCATGCGCTTCAGGCTCTGGTCGAGGCTGGCCAGAATGTATTTGCGCCCGCCCCATTCGCCGTAGGGTCCGGCCCACATCTCGTAGCCGGCCTTCGTCGAGATGATCAGCTCGTCGCGGTAGGCGGCGAAGTCGGTGCGCAGGATTTCACCGAAAGCGGTCTCGGCCGAGCCGGGTGGCGGACCGTAATTGTTGGCAAGGTCGAAATGCGTGATGCCGAGGTCGAAGGCCTTGCGCGCGATCGCCTGCTTGGTCCTGTGCGGCGTGTCGTTGCCGAAATTATGCCACAGGCCGAGCGAGATTGCCGGCAGCTTCAGGCCGGAGCGGCCACAGCGGTTGTAGACCATTTTCTCGTAGCGGTTTTCGGCGGGCGTATAGGGCATCGGAAAATCCTCAAATGGAAGCGAGCCAGGCTACTGCCATCGCGACAACGCGGGCGAGTCGGCTTTGCCCCTCACCTTTACCCTCTCCCCGCCGGAACGGGGAGAGGGTTGAGGTATCTGCCTACTTCTTCTTCGCCAAAAGGTCCTTGGCTTGCTTGACGCCGAGGGCTGCCGGCCGTTCGCAGGTGGTCTGCATGGCGACGAACTTGCCGGTTTCGCCGGAGCGCAACAGCCCGGTCATCACGTCGACGGCGTGCAGCGCCAGCTCCATCGAACAGCGATGCGGTCGGCCTTCCGCGATCGCCACTGCCATGTCGGCGAGGCCCGATGTGCGGTAGTTGGCCATCATGCCTTGCGAATGCATCTCGTTGGGCACGCCGAACGGATGCGGCCAGTTCGGCAGCTTCTTGACCGGCTTGGCCGCGTCGGTGAAGCGAACGTCACCACCGAAGAAGTTCGGGTCCGGCACGAACACCGTACCCGCCTCGCCATAGAGTTCCATCGGCGCGTGGCCGTGGGCCCAGACGTCCCAGCTGGTGTTGAGCGTTATAACGGCACCGTTCTCGAACTCCAGCAGCCCATGAATGGTCGTCGGCGTGTTGACCGGTATCTTTTCACCCGCGCGCGGCTTTGAACTGATCGTCCGCTCCTTGGCCGGCGTCGTCGCGAAGGCCGCGACCTGTTTCACCGGTCCGATCAGCTGGATCAGATTGGTGATGTAGTAAGGCCCGATATCGAGCACGGGACCGGCGCCCGGCTGGAAGAAGAAATCCGGATTGGGATGCCAATGCTCCATGCCGTGGCCCATGACATGGCAGGTACCGCTCGTGACCTTGCCAAGCTTGCCGGTGTCGATCAGGTTGCGCACCAGTTGGTGCGCGCCGCCGAGGAA
>NZ_RZPH01001120.1:0-1858 GCF_004022825.1 Mesorhizobium sp. M7A.F.Ca.CA.004.04.2.1 | reverse complement strand
GGCGGCCGCCGGCTTCGCAACGTCACGGACACTGTCGATCGTCGCCCGCTACGGCGAGAAGCCGATCGACATCCTCGACCGCGTGCCGGCGACGTCGGACGGTGCGGGCAAAGGCGTGCTCAACCAGTTGCCCGGCACGACCACCCCGGCGCCCGCCGGCAGCACCACGCCGACGCCGCCTTCCGGCAACGACGCTGCGGCTCCAGCGACTGCCCCGGCCACGGCGCCTGCCGCCGGTTCGACGCCGCCGGCGACCAACGGCACGGCTCCCGCCGCACCGGCGACCCCGCAGGTCCCGAACCAATAGTCTTCCACGCTTGAAACCGCGATCTGTGGTCGTTTGAACACAGTCGCGGCAAATGCAGCAAGATCACGAAGATTCGACAGGGTGAGGCGGGGCCTCGCGCTTGAGGCAGCCGCGCTTATTCGACTATAGATTGCGCGCGGCATTTCCGGCGCCCTTGGGGGGCGCTGGGCGACGCCGTGGGCAACAAGCATAGAACGATCGGATCTTCGCCATGCAGCTTCGCAGCTTCATTTTCCTGGGACTTTGCGCCGCACTCGGCATGAGTTCCCCAGCCTCCGCCGGCGTGCCGGCAAATATGGCCGCACAGCCTTCGGCTGAAACAACTTCTGCAATCAACGTCGCCGTCAAGAGTGATGCGTCGCAATTGAAGCTTCTCAAGAAGAAGAAAAACCCGACGCCCGACGACCTCGCCCAGATCAAGAAGATCGAGGCCAAGATCGTTGCCGACAAGGAAGCCGCCAAAGCCAAGGCGCTCGAAGCCAGGAAACTGGCGATGCGCGAGGCGGCCAAGGCCAAGGCCGACGCTGAACGGCAGGCGTTCCTGGCCAAGAAGGGCAAGGGCGCGCAGGCAACCCAGGTGGCCGATGCCAAGCCAGCCAAGAAGCTGGTTGCCAAGATCATCGAACCAATCGAACCGATCGCGCCGATCCAGTCGGCCGAGCCGCTTCCGGCAGAGGCGATGAACATCGCCCTGACCGGCAACAATGGCGAGTTGCGTAGCGAGGTCATCGGCCAGAAGCAGCCGAGCAGCGGCGGTTTGTTCGCCGGTCTCTTCGGCGGTAGCTCTTCCTCTTCGTCGATTTCATATCTTCCCGAGACACGGGCTCTCGACCAGGCTCTCGCCAAGAGGGAAGCCAAGAAGCAGTTCAAGGTGAAGCCGGAATTCGTGCCGCAGGACGTGGAATTCAGCGGTTACGCTGCCGGCACCATCGTTATCGACACCAGCGCGCGCCGCCTCTACCTCGTCGAATCGTCCTCCACCGCGCGCCGCTACGCCATCGCGGTCGGCCGCGACGGCCTGCAGTTCAAGGGTACGGTTGCAGTCGGTGACAAGCAGGAATGGCCGCGCTGGATCCCGACGCTGGACATGCAGAAGCGCGAGCCGAAGCATTACGGCCAGTATAAGGACGGTATGCCCGGCGGTGGCCAGAATCCGCTCGGCGCGCGCGCCATCTATCTCTATGACGGCAAGAAGGACACGCATCTGCGCATCCACGGCACCATTGCGCCGCAGTCGATCGGAACCAGCGCTTCGAATGGTTGCTTCCGCATGATCAACGAGCACGTCATGGACCTTTACAGCCGCGTCAGGGTTGGCACCAAGGTCGTCATCATCTGACGTTTTCGTCATCCTGCCGAAAGGGCCGGCTCAGCCGGCCCTTTTGTTTTGCCTTGTTCACGATCCAAGCGCCTTCTTGGGAAAAAAGCTTCGCGGCGGTTTTTTCTCTGGCGGAATCAATCCGGCCGCGTTAAGCGATGACTCCCATGGCGCGATATGTATTCATCACAGGCGGCGTGGTTTCCTCACTTGGAAAAGGCATTGCCGCAGCG
>NZ_RZPH01001119.1:0-1865 GCF_004022825.1 Mesorhizobium sp. M7A.F.Ca.CA.004.04.2.1 | reverse complement strand
GCTCCTTGAGATCGTTCTCGGCATAGGTCGCGGCGACGACCGCGTAGGTCTCCTTGATGGTGTCGTCGAGCCGCTCGGCAAGATCGGCGCTCATCATCTGGTAGACGATGGCGCCCGACAGGACGAAGGCCAGCACGAACAGGAAGGCGAAGGTCAGAGCCAGCCGGAACGGCGTGCTGCGCAGCAGGCGGGACCATGTTCCGGTCATGACGGCGCGTGCAGGCTGTAGCCGGTGTTGCGGACGGTGTGGATGAGCTGGGTTTCGAAGGGCTTGTCGACCTTGGCCCGCAGCCGGCTGATATGGGTCTCGACGACGCTGGTCCTGGGATCGAAATGAAAATCCCAGACGCGCTCCAGAAGCATGGTGCGGGTGATGACGCGGCCTTCGCCGCGCATCAGCACTTCCAGCAGGCTGAATTCCCGCGGCTGCAGGTCGATCGGCTGGCCCCGCCTCGTGACCCGCCGCATGATCAGGTCCATTTCGAGGTCGGCGACCCGCAGGACGGTTTTCTGCTCCTGCGCCGCCGGCCGCCGGCCAAGCGCGTTGATGCGGGCGAGAAGTTCGGAAAAGGCGAAGGGCTTGACCAGATAGTCGTCGCCGCCGGCCTCCAGCCCCTCGACGCGATCGTCGATGCCGCCGACGGAGGTGAGAAAGATCGTGGGCGTCCGTACGCCCGCGGCGCGCACCGCCTTGATCATCGACAGGCCGTCGAGGCCGGGGATCATCCGGTCGGCGACGATCACGTCGTAATTGCCCCGGGTCGCCGCGAACAGCGCGTCATGTCCGTTGCGAAGGAGGTCGCAGACATGGCCGGCCTCGGTCAGTCCCCTGACGATATAGTCGGCCGTCCTGTGGTCGTCCTCGACGAGAAGCAGTCGCATGAAAGGTCCGGTCCGTTGCCGAGATGGAGAGGCTATCACCGGCACGGGCTTGTTCCTAGGATGTCACGAAGGCGCAGGCATTCGGAGCGGCTTCTCCCAACTTCGTCATCGTCGGGTCCGCGCTGCGTCGCTACGCTCCTTGCTCCGCGCGCGGATGACGAGGCCAAGGCTTCAGTCCAGGTCCAGCAACAGTTCATCGGCCTCGTCGGTTGCCTCCTTCAGGGTCATGTGCAGGACAAGCGCAAAGATACAGCCAAGGAAGAGCAGGCTGGTGAAGATGGTGCCGAGACCCAGGCCGCCGTGCCTGGCCGATCGCGACAGCAGGTCGCCGAAGGAGGCGCCAAGCGGCCGTGTCAGGATATAGGCGAGCCAGAAGGCCAGGATGCCGTCGAGATGCAGCAGCCAGTAGGCGAGCGCTATCAGCGCGATGGCACCGCCGAACAGCAGCCCCGTCGTGAGGTAGCCCATGTCGAAGCTTTCGGCGACGAGGTCGCCGGCGGCGGTGCCGAGCGCGAAGGTCAAGAGGATCGCCAGCCAGTAGAAGATCTCGCGCCTGGTGGTGAAGATGGTGTGGATCGACAGCGTCCTTTCGCTGGCGTACCAGACCGCGAATGTCGCGGCGAGCGCGACCGAGAAGGCGATGGTTGCCGTCTGCAGGCGCACGCCGAAACTGTCGACGAGGCTGTCCGTCACCAGCGTGCCGACGATGCTGATCAGCACCACCGCCGGCCAATAAGCCCACGGCACATAGCATTTCCGCGTAAACTGCAGGACAAGGGCCGCGATCAGGATGCCGGTCATGATCAGCGAGGTGACGGTCAGCCCAAGCCCGATCGTGTCGGCAAGATAATCCGCCGCGGTCTCGCCCGTGGTGACCGCCATCAGCTTGACCAGCCAGAAGTCGAGGGTGACGTCGGGAACCCTGTTGTGGCTCGGTGCGGCGGGTTGTTGCCTGTTGGGCGCGAGCATGGCTGAAGTCCAGA
>NZ_RZPH01001118.1:0-1868 GCF_004022825.1 Mesorhizobium sp. M7A.F.Ca.CA.004.04.2.1 | reverse complement strand
CCAGCGAGCGTGGCCGCGCAAACGGCACGCGATATTCCTTGGCGACGCGGCCCGGCCGGGCCGCGTCGCCAAGGAATATCGCGTGCCGTTTGCGCGGCCACGCTCGCTGGAGATCATGGCGACGAAGGAGGTCTTCGACCTCACCAACCGTATCAAGATGGACATTGTCGGCGAACGCACGCGGCCAAAAGCGCCGGAGCGCGCGAGCGCCGAGATCGTGAGGATCAGGCCGTGAGCGGAGGCGACGCCATTCCGGAATTCTCCAAATCCAAGTCTGCCGACGGCCACGAGGTCAGCCTGACCAATCTGTCGGCCTTCGCCAGCGGCCCCGGCATCAAGTCGGGCAAGGAGGTGGCGGCCATTCTTGCCGTGGCGGTGATCATCATCGGCGGCATCGAACTGGCGCTGCGGCTGTTCCACGTGCCGCTCTACATCATGCCGCCGCCGAGCTCGATCGCCTATGCGCTGTTCGACGAGTTCCCGCTGATCGCGCCGCATCTCGGCTACACGCTCGTCGAGCTGGTGTCCGGCTTCACCATCGGCGCCATCATCGGCCTGGTGCTGGCCGCCGTCATCACCCAGTTTCCGTTCGCCGAGAAGATCGTCGCGCCCTACATCCTGCTTCTGGTCACCACGCCGATGCTGGCACTGGTGCCGCTTCTGATCCTGCGCTTCGGCTTCGGCTACACGCCGCGCATCATCGCGGTGGCGCTGGCCGCCGGGCCGATGGTGATGATCAATGCCGCCACCGGCTTTCGCCGCGTCGACAGCGCCAAGATCGCGCTGGCACGCTCCTATGGCGCCAGCACCCTGCAGATCTTCTGGAAAATCCGAGCGCCGATGGCGCTGCCGATGATCCTGGTCGGGCTGATGATCGGCGCCATCTTCGGTCTGCTGACCGCGGTCGGCGCCGAAATGGTCGGCGGCGGCTTCGGCCTCGGCAACCGGCTGACCACCTATTCGTCGATGATCCAGATGCCGCAGTTCTTCGCCGTGGTGCTGATCCTGTCGACGCTCGGCATCCTGATCTACGTGCTGTTCTTCCTGATCGGCAAGAAATGGGCGAGCTGGGAGGCTTGAACACAGGGATATGACGGCGCGCCCGGGAGGCGGCGGCAAGAGACTGACATCAAACAAAAAAGGGGAATGCTATGACCAAAGAAAACTCCATCAGCCCGGCGGGCATCAGCCGCCGCTACTTCCTGCAGGTGACCGGCGCCGGGCTGGTGACCGCGACGGCGCTTGGCGCCACCGGCCTCAAGGCCAGGGCCGAACCCTACGGAAAATTCACCTGGATCTCGCCGCGCGGCACGCTCGAAGTGCTCGACGACTATCCCTACTGGGCAGCCAAGAAGGCCGGCTATTTCGATGGGCTGGACACCGACATGCAGCCGGGGCCGTCGGACGGCACCGCGACGGTGAAGTTCGTCGATGTCGGCCAGGCCGATATGGGCTTCCCGTCGCCCGGCGTGTTCTCTTTCGCCATCCAGAACGGCATGAAGCTGAAGTCGGTGTTCCATATGGGCGCCCGCGACACGTTCAGCATCGCCTTCCGCAAGGGCGAGGGATCGAACGATCTGAAGAAGCTGGAAGGCAAGACCATCCTGCTCGGCTCCGCCGCCTGGCAGTCGATCACCGACCCGCTGCTGGCGGCGCAGGGCGTCGACATCAAGAAGGTCAAATATGTCGAAGCCGGCTGGCCGACATGGGGCACGGCTCTTGCCGGCGGCCAGGGCGACGCTGCCCTGTCGTGGGAAGGCCTACGCGCCGAATGGATCGCCAAGGGGCTCGACTTCGAATACTGGCTCGGCGTGCAGAACTCAAAGCTGCCGGCCAATACTTTCGTCGTGCGCGCCGCCGATCTGGAG
>NZ_RZPH01001117.1:0-1868 GCF_004022825.1 Mesorhizobium sp. M7A.F.Ca.CA.004.04.2.1 | reverse complement strand
GCGCTGGCCGATGCCTTTGCCGCCGCCCTCGAGCGCTGGCCGCGAACCGGCGTGCCGGAAAAGCCGGAAGCCTGGCTGCTGGCGGTGGCGCGGCGGCGCCGTGTCGATGCGGTGCGGCGGCGGCTCACCAGCGAGGCCGGCCGCGAGCATCTCAAGCTGATTGCGCAGGAGGCGGAGGAACGCATGACCGAGGAAGACCTGCCCGACGATCGGCTGCGGCTGATGTTCGCTTGCGCCCATCCGGCGATCGAATCGAGCGTGCGTTCGCCGCTCATTCTGCAGACGGTGCTGGGGTTCGACGCCGCGACGATCGCCTCCGCCTTCCTGGTCTCGCCCGCAACCATGGGCCAGCGCCTGGTGCGGGCCAAGAGCCGCATCCGTGAAACCGGCATTCCGTTCCGCGTGCCGGAGCGGGCCGAACTCGGCGAAAGGCTGGACGCGGTGCTGGAGGCGATCTATGCCGCCTTCGCCGAAGGCTGGTCCGATCCGGCCGGCACCGAAACGCGGCGCCGCAACCTGGCGACCGAAGGCATCTGGCTCGGCCGGCTGGTGGCCTCGCTGATGCCGGAGGAACCGGAGGCACTGGGCCTGTTGTCGCTGATGCTGTTTGCCGAGTCTCGCCGCGCCGCACGGCGCAGCGCCGAAGGCGACTTCGTGCCGTTGGCGGAGCAGGATTGCCTTCTATGGGACCGTGCCCTCATCGACGAGGCGGAAGCGCTGCTTTCCCACGCAGCGGCCAAGGGCGTCATCGGCCGCTACCAGCTTGAGGCGGCCGTGCAGTCCGCGCATGCGGCACGAAGGCTCACCGGCCGCACCGACTGGGTGGCAATCCAGGAACTCTACGACGCGCTGCTTTCGATCGCAGGATCGCCGGTGGTGGCGATAAACCGCGCGGTGGCGATCGCCGAGGCCGAGGGCGCAGTGGCCGGATTGGCGGCTCTTTACGTGCTGGGCGACGACAAGCGGCTTGACGAGTACCAGCCCTATTGGGCCGCACGCGCCGGTCTCCTGGCCAGGCTTGGTCAGGTACCGCAAGCCTGCGAAGCCTATGACCGGGCGATCGGCCTCGAGCGCGACCCGGCGGTGCGCCGGTTCCTGCAAGGAAAAAGAGCGGTGCTCAGAAATTGAGCTTCAGCCCGGCCACATCTCGTGCGAGGTGTTGAGCGTCTTCATCAGCGGATGGTCGCGCAGCCGCGCCCACAGGCGTTCGATGTTCGGCCATGCCGTCCGCGCGCTGTCGATGTCGGGATACCAGGCCACCAGCATGACCAGATAGATGTCGGCCAGCGACATCCGGTCACCGACCAGCCAGTCACGGCCTTCGAGCGCGGCATCGAGAACGGCAAAGCCGCGGTCCATCTCTGCCACGGCCGCCTGCTTGACCGCCTTGGTGCCTTCGGGATCGGCAGTGTAGCGGTATGCGTAGTAGAAACGCAGCACCGCCGAATAGAGAACAGACGACATAAAGGCCATCCAGCGCAGGAAATCCGCGCGGGCAGGCGCTTCTGCTCCCGGCGCCAAATTGGCGTCGGGGTGTCGCTCGGCAAGCACGATGCAGATCGCTGCCGATTCGGTCATCGAGCTTCCGTCCGGCAAGGTCAGCACCGGCACCTGGTTCAACGGACTGATGTCGAGGAAGGCGGGATCGGGCCGGTCGGTCTTCGGCACGTCGATCTGCTCAAATGGTACATTGGCCAGCGCCAGCGCCGCCTCGACCACGAAGCCGCCGCTGCCGGGACGGGTATAAAGCTTGTACATAAATTCTCCCCCGGCCCGCGCAAAGCAGGCCGGGGGAGATATGAACCGGAAGCGGTGTGGCGCTCAAGCCGCCGATGGCGGCCACGGGCGTGTTTTCAGCGGGCCAGCTT
>NZ_RZPH01001116.1:0-1873 GCF_004022825.1 Mesorhizobium sp. M7A.F.Ca.CA.004.04.2.1 | reverse complement strand
CTGGAAGGTGATGAAGAGCGCTGGCCACGCCGTCACCTACTGGCAACAGACGCCAGATCGCCGCTGGGAGCGCAAGGCTTAAGGCAGGTCGCCTGAACGTCAGGCGACATGCTTGACCTGTGGCGTGTCACGACAATATCTACTGCTTGGCCTTGATCCGGTTCATTTTCGTTGTGACGTAGTCGCCGTATTTCAATTTCATCGACTCGTCCGACCGGTTTCGACGCGAGCTCTTGAAAACGTACCATTCGCCATCAGGCGATTTACGCTTGTAGATAACCTTGCCCACTTGGCGATGCTCGAAGCAGGTCATCGAGCCCTTCACCCCCCAGGAGCCATGCCATTGCGCGCGGTAGCAGAGCTTGCCGCCGCCGGGAATGAACCACATGCCGTCGCCATAGCCCGACTTGCCCTTGTCGTGAGTCCAGGCATCGAACTGCCTCTGCTTGACGGCAAAGAACCCGGCGCCCTTCTTGCCCCACAGCCACGAATGGTTCTGATAAATCTGGTAGACGCCTTCGTCAGGAACGACTGTGGCTTTTTGCGCCTGCTCGGCGATCCTTGTCGCCGTCTTGGCCGTCGCAGGAACCTGAAAGGCAAGAACAAGAACGGAGCAGGCGAATGCCGCTCCGAGATAATTTCCCACTACCCGTTTCACGAAACTTCTCCACAGACTGATTTACGCCACGCCTCAACCCTCATCCCGAACCGCTGGTTCGAGATGGATCATGATCAAACAAGGAGATTGGAAATCGATCCCGATCGCGTCGAGATCGATCAGCACGATGCGTCTACGGCAGGACGTGCTGGGTCACCCTCCAGTCGGGCAGACCATAGCCACCCAGCCACGGCCACACTTCCTTCTGGTTGAAGTAGACGACCGAAGTCAGCGCCGGGAACTCCGCGTAGGATTTGCGGGAATCTTCCTGCCATTTCGAGACATAGTCCTGCTTTCCGACATAGCCGAGTTCCGCAACGACGATCGGCTTGTTGAACACTGCAACGCGGTCATAGCCGGGCTTCAGCAGCTCAGCGAAGGTACGGTCATGACCGGCCTCGTCATTGTCCTTTTTCTGCAGACCGAACACCGACAGGCCGATGACGTCGACATAGTCGTCGCCGGGGTAGTATTTTTCCAGACCCTCTTCGCCCTTGGGCGACCACATATACTTGGCGGCGGGGGCAGCCTTGCGGCAGATATCCACCTCGCGCTTGTAAGCGGAGATCCAGTCCTTGGGAGCCCAGTTGGCCCAAGTGAAGCGGCCGTTCTTGTCTTCCATTTCCTGAGCCCAGCGAATGGTCACCGGGCTCTTCATCTGTCCCACCAGGCCGCAGATTGCCTGCATGTTGGCGTCATATTTGCCGCTCAAAATGCCGTCGCGCAATTCGGGCGGGGTGATGCGCCAGTCCTTCGACCAGGTCCACGGCTCAACCGTAATCAGCAGCGAACGTCCGCGTTGCAGCGCATAGGCGTCGGCAAGCGGCAGCGTCGACAGGTCGACGTCTTCCCAAGGCAGGAACAGCTCTTCGATGCTGGCACTCTTGTCGGCGCTGAAGTCGCCGTAGGGATCATAGGATCCGAACGCCGAGGCGGCGCTGCTCGTTTGGAAGGGGTCCGTCGCGGCTACCGAGCCAGCGCCTCCTGCCGTGGGGAACGCGGCGCTTCCGCCCAATGCCAGCGCGATTGCGAGTGCTTTTACTGTGGAGTATTTCATGTCGATCTCCCATGGCCCCAACCACTTTCGGAAGTTAAGGCTTCGCCCGTGCGCATCGATGCCTGATCGACACGACTACCCAAAAACCGATCGGCTCTATTTGGCAGAATCTGCGGGATTTCGGAGCGACCCCATTGGCGGATGTGCGAACCTGGCAC
>NZ_RZPH01001115.1:0-1877 GCF_004022825.1 Mesorhizobium sp. M7A.F.Ca.CA.004.04.2.1 | reverse complement strand
GTGGGGGAAACAGTCAGGGGGCAACCCCGCCGATGTCGCGTGAGCCGGCGACCAAGACGCGCCGAAACCGATTCACGCGGCGCCTAGTCTCTTGTTTCGAAGCATGCCTACAAACCGGGGGCAGGTTTGAGCAATCTGCATCAATGCAGGCCGCGCCTGGCACCGCCCAGCTTCTCGCTTTCGGCGACCTCTGGTGCGTTCAGTTTGCGCTCGGCGTCACGGGCTATGTCGGCAGGCGTCGGCGCGCTCCTGGCGATCATGGTGTAGATGAGCACGAAATAGCCGGCCTGAATGATCACGGCGCAGATGATGACGCGCACCAATATCGTGCCTATCGACGCTCCGCCCAGCCAGGACCAGCCGACGACGATCGCCAGAGCGAAAATCATCCCGAGGATGAATTTTGGAAGTGCCATACCCAACAGCCCATAAACCGGCTCGGGTATTATCACGATTGCCCCACCCGAGCGCCGTCCCTTGTCATGTGGGCTTGTTAAGGTCGCCCACTCTCGACCGGTTGCTTCCGGCCTTTTCCACCTGTCGCCACCGTGACAGGTATAATTTGCAATTCTATTAAGGCGAGCAATAGGCGGCAAGGGCAACTTCGGATATTTTTGATCGAGCTTTTGCGATCGACTCTGCCATGCTGCAATGCACGCAACGGGAGCTAAGCCGATCTCCTCTCCTCGGCATTTTTCAGTAAGATAGACAATATTAAGTAGTATTTTATACGGTTTTCACCAAGCATCAGGGCATGATAAAGCACTAATTTGCAGCTTGCCTTGGCAAATAGGTAGGTCCGCCTAAAAACCGCCCCACAAAGGCCTCTATTTTTTCGGCCGTGCCCATTTATTGTCACAAATGTGCTAAATACGCCGAAATTTGTGCATGACAAGCTTATTATTTAGTCAATTCATGACGTGACTATTTCAATGGGGTGGTAAATTGTGTGTTGCGCTGCAACATTTTTTTGGTATCGTGCGCTGAACCATTCGTTCAACGCATGGAGTTTACGGCATGAGGGACGTTGCCAAGTCGGCCACGGCGAGCTTTTCGCAGGCTGACATCGATTTTCCGCCACCGATCGGCGGCTTGCTCAAACGCAGCTTCGATATCGCCGGTTCACTGATTGGACTGATCGCACTCAGCCCGCTGTTTGTCATGATAGCGCTGCTGGTCAAGTTTTCCGACGGCGGCTCGATTTTCTACGGTCACAGGCGAATTGGACGCGGCGGGCGGATTTTTCCTTGCCTGAAGTTCCGCACCATGGTTCCGGACGGCGACAGGGTATTGGCAACCTATCTCGCCACCAACCCGGATGCCAACGCGGAATGGATCGCCACCCGCAAGCTGAAGAACGATCCGCGCGTTACCCGTGTCGGAGCTGTGCTGAGGAAACTCAGCCTCGACGAGCTGCCGCAGATCATCAACATCCTGCAGGGCGACATGAGCCTTGTCGGCCCTCGTCCGGTCGTGCGCGACGAGCTGGAGATCTATGGCACGTCCGCCGTCTATTACCTGAAATCCCGCCCGGGCCTGACTGGCCTGTGGCAAGTCAGCGGCCGCAACGATGTGTCCTATGACAGCCGCGTCGCCTTCGATCGCCACTATGTCGAGAACTGGTCGCTGTTCGAGGACGTTCGCATCATCATCAAGACCGTCCCGGCCGTCTGGATGTCGCGTGGTTCTTACTGACCGGCCGGTGGCCAATGCCAGACATTGGCATCGGCCATTCGACGCAAGCTCATCGGGCGATGGGGCTATAGCGGATCGGAACGTTGAGTTGAAAACAGATTTGTTCGAAGCCTTTCGCAGCGGCCCGGATTCCGGCCGGCTGCGGCGGGCGCGTTTTCTGGCCACCTGCCTTGCCTTTGCGC
>NZ_RZPH01001114.1:0-1884 GCF_004022825.1 Mesorhizobium sp. M7A.F.Ca.CA.004.04.2.1 | reverse complement strand
TGGTAGTAGAGCGTGCGTTTGGTGAGACCCGCTTCCTCGGCGACGGCATCGACGCTGACGCGACCGATTCCTTCGGCATAGAAGAGCCTGGTCGCGGCATCGACAATACGTTTGCGTGTAGGACTTTGCGTGTCAGGCATGAGCTTAGGTATACCGACTAGTGAATATACACAAGCGGAAAGGGGCATAGTCTTCCGGTCATCAGCATGATGAAGAAGGAAGAGCCAATGACCGATCTTGTCCTCAAGGAACCCCGGGATGGGATTGCCATCCTCACCCTCAATCGGCCGGAGAAGCTCAACGCCTTGAACTATGCCCTGATCGATCGCCTGCTTGCGATCCTTGACGACATTGAAGTCGATGACAGCGTTCGTGCGGTCATTCTGACCGGTGCAGGGGAGCGGGCGTTTTCGGCCGGCGGCGACATTCATGAGTTCTCGGCCAGCGTGGCGCTCGGCGTCGATGTCGCGATGCGTGATTTCGTCATGCGCGGGCAACGGCTGACGGCGAGGCTGGAAGCGTTTCGCAAACCCGTCATCGCTGCCGTCAACGGCATTGCCTTTGGTGGCGGTTGCGAAATCACCGAGGCGGTGCCGCTGGCCATCGCCAGTGACCGCGCTTTGTTCGCCAAGCCGGAAATCAACCTCGCAATGCCGCCGACCTTCGGTGGAACCCAACGCCTGCCAAGGCTCGCCGGGCGCAAGCGGGCGCTGGAGTTGCTGTTGACCGGTGACTGGTTTGCGCCGCCGCGGGCGCTTGAGTTGGGTCTCGTCAACGAGGTTGTGCCGCATGCCGAATTGATGCCGGCCGCGATCGGCCTGGCCAGGCGTATCCTGCGACACTCCGATCTGGCGATTGCCGGCATCCTCACGGCAGTGGCCCGCGGCCTCAACCAGAGCATCGCCGAAGGTTTGCTGGTCGAGGCCGAGCAGTTCGCCCGCATGGCCCCGACCGCTGATCTGCGCGAAGGGCTGAATGCCTGGATGGCACGCCGCGAGCCGGGCTATGACGGCTCGTGGACGCATATCGCGCGTCCCGACGAGGCCAGGCGAGCCTCGTTGGCGCTGGATCAGGGCGCCACCACCAAACGGCCTTTCATGTTGGGGTGAAAGCGGCAGAAATAGTCGACCGGTCCCGCGGCCTTCAATGTCAGGCTTGCGGATTTCTTCGGCGGGATCATCACTTCCCAGCCGCCTTTCACGGTGGCCGTGTGGGCGAACACATCCTTGTTCACCCACTCGATCGTGTCGCCGACCTTGGCCTCGACGGTGGCTGGCGAGAACACCAGCCTGTCGATGATGACCTGGATGGTTTCCGCTCGCGCCGGAACGGTACCGACGGCCAGCGTCAACGCAATCCACAGATAGCGTTTCGGCATGCTCCCGGTCCTTACTTGAGCCTGCCGGCGACGTGCTCGGCGTGCTGCTCATGGCCCTGGAAAATCTTCAGGCCGGTTTCCAGCAGGCCCTTCAGGTCGGCATTCTGCGCCGACGGGATCAAAAGGGTTTCGAGCGCGCCGTTGACCTGCTTGTGGTAGGCGACCTCGTTATCGACATAGGCCTTGTCGAAGGCAGCGCCGTCGAGTTTGGCGAGCTTGGCCCGCTCCTCCGCCGCAGCTTTGGTCAGCGCCTGGCTGGTGGCGTTGTCTTCCGGCGTGACCTTGAGCTTCTTCACCAGATCGAGCGCCTGCACGTTCACGGCTTCGTGGTCGCGCACCATGTCGTTGGCGAAATCCACGACCTCCTTGGTCTTCGATTTTTCGATGGCCAGCTTGGCCGCTTCAACGTCGATGACCCCGGCCGTATAGGCGATGTGGGCGATCTGCGGATCGGTTGGCTTGTCGGCGGCTTGTGCGAACGGGGCGGTGCCGAGCAGCAGCAGGGC
>NZ_RZPH01001113.1:0-1885 GCF_004022825.1 Mesorhizobium sp. M7A.F.Ca.CA.004.04.2.1 | reverse complement strand
ACCGGGCAGTGGCCGAGCCGACCGCCGACACGGTCGCGCATGCGCAGATCGTCACCGCCGAGGCAAAAATCCTGTCGACCGAGATCGCCATCGCCGCGACCAACAAGCTGTTCGAACTGGCAGGCACACGCTCGACCCTGGCCGAACACAATCTCGACCGGCATTGGCGCAATGCCCGCACGCACACGCTGCACGATCCGGTGCGCTGGAAATATTCGATCCTCGGCAAATATTTCCTCAACGGCGAAAATCCGCCGCTGCACGCCTGGAGCTGATCTCCCACCGGCGGGCGGGACGGCCCGCCACGTCAAACCTTCGACCATCCAAGAGGCTCACTGCCATGTCAAATCCAACAGTCGTCGGCTTTTCCGGCAACATCACCCGGCCGTCAAAGACGCGCGCCTTCGTCGACCTGGTCACCAGGGACATCGCCGCCAGCCACGGCCTGTCTGCGAGCACCTATGATATCGAGGATCTCGGTCCGTCGCTGGGAACGGCGAAATGGGCCCGCGATCTCGACGGCCAGGCGCGCGCGATCCTGGAACAAATCCTCGCCGCCGACGTGCTTGTCGTGGGCTCGCCGACCTACAAGGGCAGCTATACCGGTCTGTTCAAGCATTTCTTCGATCTGATCGATCCGGCAGCGCTGCGGGGGAAGCCCATCGTGTTGACGGCGACCGGCGGTGGCGAGCGCCATGCGCTGATCGTCGAACATCAACTGCGGCCGCTGTTCGGCTTCTTCGAGGCCTTTGCGCTGCCGACCGCCGTCTACGCCACCGACAAGGATTTCACCGACGGCGTACTGCGCTCCGAGGCGATCCTGAAGCGTGTGGCGCAGGCGGTTGACGAGGTCGGCTTCGTGCTGGCCAACCGCTCGGCCGGCAGGATCGCCGCCGAATAGGCTTTGTCACCAGATTGCGATCGAAACAGGCGAGGGCAGCGCCCTCGCTTACCCGCAATTTACGACCGCCCGCTAAAAACGTTCCTGTCTGATTCGTCTGGGACAGGAACGTCATGAGCAAAGCCCTCACATCCTTCGCACTGGTCGCCGTGCTGACCGCCTTGCTCATGGCGTTGAGCCTGGCTGTGGCCAGGCACGGCTATCCCTATGGCGCGATCGGCGTCAGGCGCCTTGACGGCATTGCCGACGCCGGCGTGTTCATCCCGATTGCCGCTGTCTATTTCTTCAGCGCGATGCTGATGATGATCCTGCCGATCAGGGCGGCCGGCATCGTCCTGACCCATGCCGCCGACGCCCTTTTCTGGACCGTGATCGCGCTGTTTGCGACCATCGTCGGCTGTCTGGTCGCCAGATGGGCGTTTGGGCAGGGCAGCGCCGTGTGGGCGCTGCTGAACTGGCGGTTCCTGTTTGCCGCGGCGGTCGTCGGTTGTCACTTCGTCATGAACGAGCTGCGCCGCAACGTGCTGCTGCGCAGCCTGTTCTTCGTGGTCTTTGCCGCCGCAACGCTGGCCTGCCTGTTCGGGTCGTTCACGCTCTGACCGGATCGCACTGCCGTCGGCTAGTCGGTTGATCCGGTCGCGATGTTGCTGGCGGCCGTTTCCATCCATGTCCAGAGATAAGTGGCAAGACCGCGGTCGACATGGATGCGCAGCTTGCCGTCAAGACGATAGACGACGGCGCTGATGCCGGCGAAGGAAAGTGCTGCACTGGCACTTGGCTTCGCGGGATCGAGCGTCGTTCCACGCGCGATGAAAGCGTCGAGCGCCATGCCCTCGGCCTCGAATATTTGCAACCCAGCGCTGATCGCCGTCACCGCGAACCCGTCTGCATGCCAGCCCGTGGCGATGGCGAGCGGGCTCTTCGATACGACGAGCAACCGGTCGCGCGCCAGCCGCGCCGCGTAGCGGTCGCCCTGTGCGATAC
>NZ_RZPH01001112.1:0-1888 GCF_004022825.1 Mesorhizobium sp. M7A.F.Ca.CA.004.04.2.1 | reverse complement strand
ACCCGATCCCGCGGGCGAAGCCGCAATCCGCGGCCGACGCATCCAGCCGGCTTGAAATGTCTTCGAGCCGGCTCTCCAGGCCGCGGATTGCGGCTTCGCCCGCGGGATCGGGTACACGCGTTTCCATACGCTTGGCGAGCGCCGTAAAGCGGGCATCGATGGCGTCCATGATGCCGGCGCTGTCGATCTGCGGCATGCGCTGGTCCAGCCTGTCGGCAACCTCATCCAGCCTGCGTTCGAGATCGCGGAACAGCATGTTGCCCTGTTCGATGGCGTCACCCTGGCGGCGTTCCATCATGCTCGACAGCACGTCGAAGCGCTGCTCCAGCCCATGGAAGATGTAGTCGGCGTCAGGCATGGCTGGTGCCTGGTCGATCTTGTCAGCGATGAGTGCAATCTGCTTGGCCAGGCGCTCCATCGCCTGCTCCGGCAGATTGGCGCGGCCGGCGAGTTCGTCAACCCGGCCCGACAGCGTGCTTAACCGGTCCATGACCGCGTTGCCTGGACGATCCTGCGCCACTTCCTCGATCTGGCTGGCAAGTGAGTCGATCCGCCTCTCGATGCGCTCGAAAGCCTCGTGGTCGAATGAATTGGCTTGCGCGGCGACCGTGGATGCGACGATGGCGCGGGAAATCTCGTCCAGCCGCTCGTCGATCATGCCAAGCGTGTCGCTGCCGCGATTGTCCTGCTGGCTGGCCAAATGGTCGACGGCACCGGCAAGCGTGCGCACCTTCTCCTCCAACGAGCGCAGCGACAACGATTCCGGCAAATTGTTGACGGCATTGCTGATCTGCTCCAGCCGGGCGGTCAGAGCAGACAGGCCCGGGTCGTCCGAGCGCTTGCGCTGGTCGGCGTCGACGCGGTCTTCGAACGCCGTCCACCGGCGATCGAAATCGTCCCAGCGGCGGTCGACCTTCTGCACGCTCTCTTCGCGTGCCAGCGTTTCGAGTGCGGCTTTGACCTGTTCGAGTTCGAGCCGCAGCATGTTGACGCTTCTGTCGTCGCTCTTCTCGGCCAGTGTCTGGATGGCGCCCGAAAGCCGCTCGAACTCAAGGCCGAGTTCAGCACTGCCCTTGGCCGAAGCACCGGGCCTTGCCCCTGACTGGAAAGCCCGCTCGATGTCCTTGCGCAGCGCTTCGAATTCCCGCTGCAGGCCTGCGGTCATCTGGTGGCGCAATTCCTCGCGCATGCCGCGCAATTCGCCGGCGATCTTGCCGACCATGGCAACGCCGTCCTCCTGGCCGCGCACGCGATCAATGTCGCGGGCAATGGCCTGATAGTTCTGCTCGAAAGCGGCGGCTCCCTGAATCGGGCTCTTCGGTCGCGACGCGGGCTGCGGGTCCTCGTACCAGCGCTGCTGGCCAGCGGGCCGGGCCGCGGGATAGCGCGCATCGGCACCATATTGGCGTGGATCGGGTTGGCGGAGTTCGGGACGTGCCACCGGATCCTCGCGCGTCCGCTCCAGCCGCTGCTCCAGTGTCTCCAGCGACTGGTTCAACTGCTCGAGCGTGGTCTGCGGCCTGCGCTGCCTGCCGGCATTGAGTGTGTCGAGATAGGACCGCTTGCTGTTCATCGGTGCGTCCGTCTTTCAGAATGGCTGGCTCGCGGCCAGTTCCCCCAGGTCCCTATCGGAACGAAGGCGACCGGCGGCGATGCCGCGGCGGAAGACGAGCTTCCCGGGCTCTCGCCCGCGCTCCGAAAAACCGTGAAAAATTCGATACAGGATAAACACGGGTAGCCGACGCGCCCACATTTCCCCCAACGTGGTAAACAACGCGTTAACCAAACTTAAGAAATTGAAAGGATGCCGGCTGCCGGCCTGACGGTGCGGCATAAAGGGCGGCGCGCAGAACGCCCTTGCGTCATCATGCGGCAATCGGTATAGAAT
>NZ_RZPH01001111.1:0-1890 GCF_004022825.1 Mesorhizobium sp. M7A.F.Ca.CA.004.04.2.1 | reverse complement strand
GTGCCGGAGCCGCGCGATGCGGCGTAGACGCTGCCGCCATGCTCACAGACGGAGGTGACGCCATGCATGCTGCCGTCGGCGCGGCTGTGCCAGCTTTCGCTGGGCCGGCCGCTGTCGTCGCAGCGCGCGACGAGGCCGTAGGAGCGCGATGGCGCCCACGGCTTCAGCACGCCCATCTGCCGGACCGAGCCCTGGCTCAGCGGCTGGTCCGGCCGCGCCGATCCGGCGAGTTCCGGCCCGATCCATTCGCCGGGATCGATCGTCGCCATCATCTCGCGGCGATAATCGTCCTCGCGCAGCACCAGTTCGAGAAGCTGGCGGCGCGGCGCGAACAGCGCCATCCAGAAGCCGCCATCGGAAGCGGGTGACAGGCGCGACGGATAGGCGGGCAGATTTTCCAGGATCGCCACCGGATGCGGTAATTTCGGATCAAGGGCGACGATACGATGGCGCCAGCTTTCGCTGATCGCCAGACGGCCGTTGCCGAGCATGACCGCGCCGTTGGGAAATGCCAATCCGGCTGCAAGCTCACGCTGGGAGCCGCTGTCCGGATCGATGGCGAGCACGACGCCGCTGCTGCCGCCCTCCATCAGATCGCGCTTCCAGTCGCGCGCCGGATGCTTGCGCGAGCCGACACACAGGTAGAGCGAGCCATCCACGGTAAAGACCCCGGCGGTGAGGCAGGACGCCACGCCGCCTGGCAAGCCGATGCGCCTCCAGGTGCCCGGCTGCCCGATTTGCAGGCCCTCACCCTCGATGCCGACGGCAAGGCGGCCATCGGGCGCGGATGCGACAAAGCTGATCGGCGCCGCGAACTCCGCTATTGCGACCGCCGAAGCGCCCGCTCTCCCAAGGTCGATCCGAAAGAGCGTGTTGCCGCTGCTGCACAGCAGTCTCGCTGGCGACGCAACGAGATTGTCGATGGCGGGAAGCGACAGCAGCCGCTCCGCCTCTTCCAGACGGTTGTCCGGTTTGAAGACGCCGTCCATGGCCGGCACGCTGATGCCGGCATCATCAGCCGAAAACAGCCGGCGGACGAACGTGCCTAACCCCGCCATCAGCGCTTCCCCCAGTAATCGTCATGCGCCGTCCATTGCGGATCGGCGCCTTCGATGCGAACGCGGCCGATGCGGTTGTTGGAGACGCCGCCCAGATAGAGCCAGCCCTTGTGCTCGCAGGTCGAGGTGATCGAGGGATGGTTTTCGCCGGCCTCGTCCCACAACGCGTCGATGATCTCGCCGGTTTCCGACACGCGCAGCACGCAGCCGCGATTGATGTTGGGGAACAGCCATTCGTCGGCGGCGATCCGCTTGGCCATGCGGCGGCGAAAACCCGGCTTGCGCATGGCGAGATCGAAGGTTCTGGTGCGCATGCCGAGCAGCGCGATCCAGTAGGTTCCGTCGGAGCCGCGGTTGAGATTGTCGGGATAGCCTGGCAAATTGTCGAGGAAGATTTCACGCTTGCCCTTGTCCGGTCCGTCGAACCAGTAGCGGCTGATGCGGCACGCCCATGTCTCGGCAAAGAGCAGCGACTGGCCGTCGCGGCAAATGGTGACGCCGTTGGGAAAGATCAGGCCGCGCAATATGGTGCGGGTCGAGCCGGTCCTCGGATCGTGGCAGATCAGCCGGCCGTTGCCCCTGCCCTCCAGCGCATCGACCGCCCATTCAGACATTTCGTAGCGGATCGTCGCTTCGCTGAAGAAGATGCGCCCGTCCGGCGCGATGTCGAGATCGTCGGGAAGCCGCAGCCGCGAATCGTCGATCACCGACAGCAGGCTGCGATTGGTTTCGTCGGTGACCTTCGCCACCGTCCCGTCCGGCGAGACGCGGTAGACGCCCATGCCGCCGATGCAGGTGAGCAGGTCGCCGTTCGGCGCGAAGGCCAGCCCCA
>NZ_RZPH01000110.1:0-9787 GCF_004022825.1 Mesorhizobium sp. M7A.F.Ca.CA.004.04.2.1 | reverse complement strand
GCCCAGATACCGAGTGGCACACCGATGGCCATCGAGGCGGCGGCGGCGGCAACCACCAGCACCAGTGTCTCTACCGTCTGCTTCCAGAGGTTCTGGTTGAGGATGAACAGCAACCCGAGAAAGACAGCCACCGCCAAGCCTCTCGATCGCTGCAGATAATAGGCAAGCAGTGCAATCAGCGCGATGAGAAGGACCGGCGGTACCAACAGCAGCGTGTCGACCACTCCATCGAGCAGGAAATTCAAGCCGCCGGAGAGGCCGCGGAAGAAGGTGTTGAAATTGTCGGTAAGGAAGGTGAAGAACGCTTTGCCCCACTCGCCTATGGGGATTTTATAACTGACAAAGAATTTTGAAATCGGATCCATCTTGCCCCTCTTTGGCAGTCGCCGTCCTTGCCGGACGGTCATCTTGTCACAGGATATGAAAAAGGGCAGCCCTTTCTACAGTGACTGCCCTTCTTGATCGGTCACGCCGAACGCAAGACCTGCTCAGCTTCCGAGCGCAGTCTTCACGGCTGCAGCGGCGTCGCCGCCATCGAAAGTGGTCACGCCGGCAATCCACGGAGCAACCGCGTCCGGATGCTTCTTGAGCCAGTCGGTCGCAGCCGTATTGGCGTCAGCGCCCTTGAGGATCGCGTCCATTATCTCGCCTTCCATATCGAGATTGAACTTCAGGTTGGCGATGAACTTGCCGGCATTCGGGCACTCGGTGGTGTAACCCTTGCGCACATTGGTATGGACAGTGGCGGCGCCGAAGCCGCTGTCGCCCATGCCATCGAGATAGGTGATCTTCATGGCACCCATCACCGGATGCGGCGTCCAGCCGAGGAAGGCGATCCATTCATTGCTCTTCATCGACTGCTCGGCCTGCGTCAGCATCCCGGCCTCCGAGGATTCGACCAGCTCGAAGCCTTCGAGGTTGTCTTTCGGGTTCTTGATCATGTCGAGGATGATGCGGTTGCCGTCATTGCCGGCCTCGATGCCATAGATCTTGCCGTTGAACTTGTCCTTGAACTTGCCGATATCGGTCAGCGATTTCACGCCGGCGTCAGCGACATAGGTCGGCACGACGATACCGTAGCCGGCGCCGGTCAGGTTGGTGCTGATCGTCTCGACCGAGCCATCGGCGGTATAGTCCTTGATGTCGTTGGTCATCGACGGCATCCAGTTGCCGAGGAACACGTCGAGATCCTTGTTCTTCAGCGACGCCATGGTCACCGGCACCGACAGCTGGATCGTCTGCGGCTCATAGCCGAGCGCGGTCAGCAGCACGGAGGCGATGCCGGTCGTCGCCTGGATGTCGGTCCAGCCGACATCGGAAAGGCGCACCGCCTTGCAGCTCGCCGGATCGCCGGCAAAGGCAGCGCTGGTGGACAAAAAAGCCGCCAGACCGAGGCCGGCGACGAAAGAGTTCATACGCGACATAGACAGTCTCCCATTGTGATTCTTTGGCGAAGCGTAGCTACGGTTTCTATGCCCGCCTTGTTTCGTCAGCCAAACACCATTCTGGTGTGGTTTCAAGCATTAAGACAATCGCGATCAACGGCGCGGGCTGGCCAATCAGCGACACATCAGGCGCTTTTGCCATGCCGGACGGTTTTTTCGAAGACGGGCCGGCTTTTTCAGGGGAATGCGGGCGACCGCCCCTCCCCGTATCAGGGCAAGTCGGCTTAAAAGAGCGGCATGGCCAAGCTCTACTTTCACTATGCGACCATGAACGCCGGCAAGACGACGATGCTCTTGCAGGCCTCTTACAATTATCGCGAGCGCGGCATGGGCACGATGCTGTTCGTCGCCGGCCACTACCGCAAGGGCGACACCGGCCTGATCTCGTCGCGCATCGGCCTGGAGACGGAAGCCGAGATGTTCCGCGATGGCGACGATCTGTTCGCCCGCGTCACCGAGCATCACGCGCATACGTCAGTGCATTGCGTCTTCGTCGACGAGGCGCAGTTCCTCGAGGAGGAGCAGGTCTGGCAGCTCGCCCGCATCGCCGACCGGTTGAACATCCCGGTCATGTGCTACGGCCTGCGCACCGATTTCCAGGGCAAGCTGTTTTCCGGCTCGCGCGCGCTGCTGGCCATCGCCGACGATTTGCGCGAAGTGCGCACCATCTGCCGATGCGGCCGCAAGGCGACGATGGTCGTGCGCCTCGGCCCCGATGGCAAGGTGGCTCGCCAGGGCGAGCAGGTGGCAATCGGCAAGGATGTCTATGTCTCGCTCTGCCGCCGCCACTGGGAGGAAGAGATGGGCCGCGCCACGCCAGACGATTTCATCGGCTTTATCAAAGGCTGACTCTGTCTCTTGGTTATTGGAGCAATTCCAGGGGAAGCGCTATGTGCTTTCCCTGGAATTGCTTCGGGCTCACACGGTCGAGACACGCCGTCTTGGAAACCGCCAGCCAAGCCGCACACCAAGCGTTGCCAGCGCAATCAGTGCCATGCCGGCTGCCTGCGCCGGTCCGAGCGGATGCCCATAGATAGCCCAGTCGACGATGATGGCGACGACCGGGTAGATGAAGGTGATGACGCCGATCACCGGTGTCGTCAGGCGTGGGAAGGCCGAATTCATCAACACGTAGGCGATGCCAGTGTGCAGCACGCCGATGCCGAGCAGCCAGCCCCATGATGCAGGCGCAATATGTTGGCCGACGCCGGCGAACGGGGCGAGCATGACGACCCCCACCACCGTTTGGCAGAGTACCGTGATTTCGGCGCGCTGCTGGCCCAGGCCTTTGGCTAGGATCGTTGTAACGGCATAGAGCAGTGCGCCGCCCAGCGTCAGCGCAATGCCCGGCACCCAGTTGGCATCGGCATGACCGTGCGCGAAAACGAGGCCGCTGGCCAGCACGACGCCGAGAAACGCACCGAGCATCCACAGCAGTTGGTCGGGCGAGATGCGTTCCCTTAGGAAAACCACGCCGATCAGGACCACGAAGAACGGCTGGATATGGTAGATAATCGTCGTCGTGGCGATCGACGTCATGGCGAAGCCGGCGAAGAAGGCTGTCCAGCTCAGCACCATGCACACGCCGGCAAGTGCTGCAAGGGCAAGCCGGGACGGCAACAGCGTCCGATCCGGCAGGTAGCCGCGCAACAGGCACCATATGAGAAGGAAGATCGCGCCGAACACACATCGCCAGAAGACGACGGTGACGGGATGCAGCCCCGATTCCGTGGCGAAGGCGCCGACCGTGCCTGCGATCACCATTGCCAGAGCAAGGCTCGCGGCCGGGAAGCGGGCTGTCGAGGCGTCCGTCATGTGGTGGTTCCCAGCGATCCCAACCATCTGGTCACTGGCGCCACCTTCAAACAAGCGAATAGATTTGGAATGATCTATTCGATATGCTGATAGCACCATGGCCACGCCACTCGATCTCAACCTGCTGAAAACCTTCGTCGCCGTCGTCGAGAGCGGCAGCCTTTCCAATGCAGCACCTCGGGTCGGCCGCAGCCAGTCGGCGGTCAGCATGCAGATGCAGCGGCTGGAGGAGATGGTCGGCAACCAGCTTCTGGTGCGTGGTCCCAGAACCGTCACTCCCAATGCGATCGGCGAGGATTTCCTGATCTATGCGCGCCGGTTGCTGAAACTGTCGGATGAAGCCTGGGCAAGCGTCACCCGGCCCAAGGAGACAGGCAGCGTCCGCTTGGGGGTGCCCGACGACTATGCCGCCTTCCTCCTGCCGCCCGTGCTCTCACGATTCGCGGCGGAGCATCCCCTGGTGACGGTGGAGTTGATCTGCGAACAGTCGACCGCGCTGGTGAAGACGCTGGCGGAGGGGCGGCTGGATCTGGCGATCATCACCCGCTTGCCGGAGCAGCCGCTTGAGGTGATCCGGCTGGAACGCTTCGTCTGGGTCGCCTCGCCCAACCATGTCGCCTGGGAGGCCGACCCGCTTCCGGTCGCCTTGTTCGAACCGGGCTGCTCCGCCAGGATGAATGTCCTGCAGGCGCTTGGCGATGCCGACCGCTCCTATCGCTGTACCTATTCAAGCGCCTCTCTGCTTGGCCTGATCGCCGTCGTCCAGGCCGGGCTCGCGGTGGCTGGCCTTGCGATGCGCAGCGTACCGCCATCGCTGCGCATCGTCGGCGGCAATGAAGGGCTGCCGGTGCTGCCGGACCTCGAAATCGGCATCCTGCGCAACCCGCTGTCGACGACCCAGGCGGTCGAGCGGCTGAATGATTTCCTGCGCCGCGATCTGGCACAACAGGCCTGACTCGCGGGCCTGTCTTCCGCAATCCCGCCGCGATGCAGCGTTTGTTAAAGCCTCGGTACTATAAGGCCGCCAGCCAGAACTCTCCGGGGGCAGCATGTTTCGAGCCGCTTCGTCCGCCAGCATCCTTCTCCTTGCCAGCTCGCTTGTGGCCCATGCCGGCGGCGACCCGGCCCTGGGCAAGAAGGCCTTCAACCGGTGCATGGCCTGCCATGAAGCAGCCACCGACCGCGACAAGGTCGGTCCGCATCTGTTGGGCGTCGTTGGCCGCACCGCCGGTAGCGCCGAGAGTTATCTTGGCCGCTATTCCGAGGCGATGAAGAGTGCCGGCGCCGCCGGCCTGGTCTGGGATGAAGCCAATCTCGCCGAGTATCTCAGGGCACCCAAGCTGAAAGTGCCCGGCAACAAGATGGCGTTTGCCGGCCTGACCAAGGACGACGACATCGCCAATGTCATCGCCTATCTGAAAGCCGATCCCAAACCCTGAGCCGCTGTTCGCCAGCTCTGTAAAACCGGCTTTCTCGTCGCATATCGCGGCCGCGATTGCTTCGGTGGTTTGCCCAATACAAAGGCATCCGTGCGCCTTCGCCTTGCCGCATGAAAGTTCAATGACAGCTGAACTATGGCTGGTCGGCAAGCTAATCACGCTAAGCCCAAGCCTTCACTGGCTTTCAAGACCCTGACGAATTTTTTTGTTTTCACGCCGCCCTTGTCTTCACGTCTTTCAATCCCCTGATGCCCCACATATATTCGCCGCTGTTCGCGACCAGCGACGTCATGCCGAAGCGGGAGGCCCCAATGGCGACATTGCAGAATTTCGACGCCGAAATTGCCAAGACCAAGCAGGTCGTGCAGGACATGCGCTCCAAGATCGAGCAATCCGGCACCATGCTTGATACGCTTGCCACATCAGACAAGAAGATCGGCGACGCCAATTTCGACCTCGAGAACGCCCGCATCGAGGATGTGCTGAAGCAGCAGAAGGTGATGGAAGGCAACATTGCCGACCTGATCATCGGGCTGGAGGACGCCACCAACGTCTTCGGCGCCGAGTTCGAGAGCATGAAGAACTACACCGGCTGGGAAAAATTCATTGGCATCTTCTCCAGCCAGAGCAAGCAGCGCATGCGCACCGACCGCGTTCGCAACATGTCGCTGGCCGGCAATCTGCAGGAACTGCTGGTCAAATCCGACACCATCGTCGGCATATTGAAGGCGCAGAAAGAGGTTCTCGACCAACGCTACAAGACCTCGGAAACCAGCCTGTCGCAGGTGATCGAGCGCCGCAAGACCACCATGACCAACCTCGAAGCCGTGCAGAAGCGCATCGAGGAGCTCAACCCGATGCTGCTCGACATCGAAAACAAGATCGCCGCTTCGACCAGCCAGAAGGACCGCACGCAGCTCGAAGGCGAACGCTCCAAGCTGGCGACGGAATACAACGAAAAGCAGGCCAAGGAGCAGGAACTGCTGGCCGAGAGCCAGACGCTCGAGCGCTACACCTCGATGTTCCAGACCTTCGTCGATTCGCTCAACAACCAGATCGCCGCGCAATCGACGCTGATCAACAAGCTGACCATCGATACCGAGCAGCGCATCGTACTCTACAAGGCGCTGGAAGATTCGCTGAAGACCGCAGCTCAGCAGGACGTCGCCCACAAGATCAACACGCTGGGCAGCCAGGTCGACAACACCGCCGAGGAAACCATGGCCGGTATCGGTGCTGCTTCGCAAAAGCACATCGGTGACCTGCTTGAGATGCACGAGAAGAACATGGTCGCCACCGCCGATATCCAGCGCCGCAAGAAGCTGGCCGACGATGCCTTCGCCCGCCGCTTCGACGAGGTGCTGAAGAAGCACAATTCGGCTAACTACGTGCAGTCTTAAGGGTGACAGCACTGCCCGCGAGCGACCAGGCATGACCCCCGAAAACGAAGCGGCGGCACGGTATTTTTCCGCCATCACGGCCGCGCTCAGCGGCCTTGAAGTGTTCATGCGCGACGATCGCTCGCCGCTCTACCGGCACGGCATCGTCGCCAAGATCGTCGCCGAACACATCGCCAGGCTCGACAAGTCGTTTTCCTGCTGGCGCAACCGGCTCGGCTTCATGGACACATTCCGCATTTCGCGCGCCGAAAGCGGATTTCCGGTGTTCCAGAACCTGCTCGAACTGGAAAACGACCGACGCCAGGCCGACGCGCGGCTTGCCAACATTCCGCTCGCCGGCGAGTTGCGCGAGGAAATGGCCGACTTCATCCTGCGCCACAAGGAATTCCCCGCGGCGCTGCAGAAGTCGATAGCCGAGCGGCTTTATCTCGAGGACGTGAAAAGCGAGAACACGTTCGGCCCGTTCACCCTGGCGCAAACGGCCAAGGTCTCGGTCAATCCGAAGACGGGGCGGCCCTATTATCTCGTCCACTGGGCGACGTTCGACGGCAGCGCCAACCTGCCTCTGGTCTACATGGTGACGGTGGAGGATTCGTCCGAAACGATGATCCGCCAGCTCGTCGACAGAAACGGCAAGCTGAACGAGACGATCGACATTCCTCTGCCGGTCGATGGCCTGCTCAATCCCGAGCTTGCCCACCGTTTCGACGATTTCACCGAGAAGAACTCCGCCTACACGCTGTCGCCGGCGACCATCGCGGTCAATCTCGACAAGGATTTCGAGCCGCTGCATCCCAAGCAGCTGCGCCGCGTCGTGCTCGGCCCGTTCTATTCGGCTGGCATCACCGACAACAATTCGACGGTGACCGAAGTCCTGGCCAAGGTGCGCAAGCCCGAAAATGCCTGGCTGCTGACCTGGACCATCCAGGAGGTCTATTCCAAGGCCGAGAAACCCGGCCGCAAGGGGCTGTTTTCCAGCGAGAAGACGACGCAGGAATTCTTCATCAATACCGACGATCTGGAAGCCGCGCGCCAGGGCGTGTCGAGCTACGAAAACCATGCGCTGATCCCGCACGAGGCCTATCAGGCGCTCTACGCCGCCGGCGAGGCGCAGAAGATCTTTGCCGGCTACAAGGTTCACATTCTGTCGAACGGACAGGTCATCTCAGACGTCTGACCGTCACACCACGGAGCACCCTTCATGGATACCGGCCTGACCACCATCCCGGAAGCCGCCATCGAGAAGCACCGCGCTACCGCGCAGAGCTTCATCACCCGTGTCGTCGTGCTGGAGGACCCGTCTAGCTCCTCCGGCACAGCACTTGCCGGCACCAATCGCCGCTTCGTTTCGACCGTCTCGGTCGGTTCGGTGCGCCGCACGCGCGAGGTCGAGCTGTCGAAGACCGTCGGCGCCGTTCATCCCGACGACCAGCTGCTGACCATCCCGCAGCACACGCTGTTGTTTCGCGCCCGGCGCGGCACGGCGATCGCGCTGGCAATATCGGACGTCTTTGCCGAGGGCTCGGACCTTGAAAGTCTGCAGGCCAAGAACACCCGCGCGCCGCTCGAGGGCGACGAGGCGTCCACCTTCAAGAAGCTTCTGTCGGCCTCGGCTTACATTTCGGCCTTCAGCCTCGCCTCCTACCTGTTCCAGCTGATCGACAGCGACGGCGAGGCGCCCAACGATAGTCCCGAACCGGACTTCCTGTTCGACACGCCGCAGGATGCGGTGAAGTCGATCCTGGCAGGCCTCGACAAGGCGATCTCGGGATCGTCCGACGACGCCGACCTGATGACAAGGGCGCGCGCCTTCGCCCGCGTCGCCATCGACGGGCTTCTGGCCCGCAAGGGCCGCTTCGACGGCATCGGCCCGTTCGAGAACGCGCATATCCGTATCGATGCCGACGATTTCACCCTCGATGGTTTCGACGTCGCGCCGGGCAAGCGTTCAAAACCGCTGGTGATGACATTCAAGAAGCCGGAAGAGGTCGTCGGCAACCACATCGCCAAATACCAGTCGGTCAAGCTCGCCAAGATGCTGATGGCCTACGACTTCGAGCGCGAACTCAATCCGTTCGTCGAACTCGGCGGCTTCCTGTTCACCTTCATCGGCGACGGCGCCCCCGGCACCGGCAAGACGACGCTGATCCAGATGATCGCCGGCCTCGTCAACGGCTATTGCCAGGTCGCCGGCTATCCCTTTGCCTACGAGAATTTCGGCGTCGACCAGATCTCGTCCTATCAGGGCAAATCAGGCCAGAACTGCCGCCAGTTCATCAACAATGTGCTGAACCCGCGCGTCATCGGCTTCGGCACCATCGACGACATCGACCAGGTGGCGGCGCGCCGCTCAGACGACCGCGCCTCGGCCGGCCAGCAGGAAATCACCGGCGTCTTGATGGATGCCTTCGCCGGTGCCGCGACCGTGGTGCGCGGCAACTGCTCGTTCGGCATGTTCTCCAACTATCCCGAAAATGTCGACGACGCGCTGCGCCAGCGCGCCGGCGCCCGCTGGCTGGTCGACGGGCCCCAGAGCCGCAACGACTACATCGACATTTTTGTCCTGCTGGCGGGAAAAAACCACAAGATCCCGCTCGGCGACCACGATCTCTACGCCGCGCAGGAAATCCAGCGCGCCGTGACCGAAGCCTATGAGGAGCACGAGAAGCCGCAAGAAGACGGGCTGATGAAGGTCTACGAACGCTACATGAAGGAGAACGGCGCGCCGAAATCGATGGCCGACATCGGCACCTATCTGCACCTGATCAAGGATGCCGAGCCCCGCTTCACCGGCCGCGCCATCAAGAACGTCACCGACGCCATCAAGATGCGCGCCATGGACATCGAGCTTCCCGACGACTGGTTCGAGAAGCCGGAAGTCTTCATGCACAAGGGCTACGACGAGAAGAAAGCGATGATCGAGGAACTGCGCGGGCCGTTCTCGATGGACATGGTCATGCAGGAGATCAACCGCTATGCCGACTCGGAGTTCCGCTATTCCGACAAGTCCGACGACTCCGCCGTGCAAAAGCTGCTGCGCGACGCCCGCCTGCGCGAGCGAGCCGCGCGCGAGATGGAGGAGATGAAGAAAAAGGGGCTATGGAATGCGTGAGCCTGGCACCTCTTCCTTCTCCCCGTTCACGGGGAGAAGGTGCCCGAAGGGCGGATGAGGGGCAGCGCTGTGCGAGGCAGTAATGAGCCAAAGGTAGCAAGGGCCCGGCAGCTTCGGAAAGTCGAGAATGATGCCGAGGAATGGCTGTGGCACGAAGTGCGTGGAAGGCGGCTGAATGGCCACAAGTTTGTCCGTCAGCTCCCGGTCGGCCCATATTTCGCAGACTTCGCCTGCCGTGAGGCTAATCTGGTTGTGGAAGTCGATGGAAGTCAGCATGCAAATCGGCCCCACGATCGATACAGGGATGAGACGATGAACAGGAACGGCTGGTCGGTGTTGAGGGTTTGGCACGCTGATGTTTTGACGAGCCGTAAGAGCGTGCTGGATACGATTGTTGCTGCGCTGGATGGTCGACTCGATCGGAAAATGATTGCTGTCGATGTGAAGTTTTTGCCAGCTTCAACGTCGGAGGAAAGATGATGAGCGTCTGCGCCGCCCCTCGTCCGCCCTTCGGGCACCTTCTCCCCGTAAACGGGGAGAAGGTGCCCGAAGGGCGGACGAGGGGCGGCGCAGACG
>NZ_RZPH01001110.1:0-1892 GCF_004022825.1 Mesorhizobium sp. M7A.F.Ca.CA.004.04.2.1 | reverse complement strand
GGTGACGGCGGGCGCGGCCTCCAGCGGTGCCGGCTGCTGGTCATCCATCGAGGAAAAACGTGAGGTCGAACAGCCCCTCGCAACGAGCGCCGCCAGCGATACGGCCACCAGACCGGTTTTCGAAAAAGTCATTCCAACCTCCGTCGGATCCGGCTGGGGGGAAGCCGTCCGCACAATCTCACCCCCACCAAGATGGAGAAGGTGGCGAAATTTCAACCCGATATGGTTAAAATACAGTTTGCAGCAAGAATTGTTGCAAATTTATCGCAATCGCGACGGCTGACCGTTTGTCGCGCGTCGCTTGGGAATTCCGGTCAACACTTCGTCGGTGGACGCTTGCGCGAACCGCCTTAGCGCCTATGTCTGGAAAACGAAACCCTGCTGGAGCCGCAAATTGGCCGCGAGAAAGACTGCCGCCAATCGCTATTACAGCGGCCCGCCCAGCGACCATTTCGACGGCGCATTGTTCTTCAATCCCGACGGCCGGCCACCCGGCCGTTTCGCCGACCTGCTGAAATGGCAGTTGAATGGCCAGCGCTCGAAATGGCCGGCGAGCGATGCAAGCCCCTTTCCGCAGGCGAAACCGACGGCTCGGGTCGAGGGCGCCGCGCTGGAAGTGACCATGGTTGGTCATTCCACCTTGCTGGTCCAGACGGCCGGTCTGAACATTCTTACCGATCCGGTGTGGTCGCTGCGCGCGTCGCCGCTTTCCTTCGCCGGACCAAAACGCATCAATGCGCCAGGCATCGCCTTTGCCGACCTGCCGCCGATCGACCTCGTGCTGGTCAGCCACAACCATTACGACCATCTCGACCTCGCCACGTTGAAGCGGCTGAAGGCCGGCCACGACCCGCTGGTGCTCACTCCGCTCGGGAACGACGCCATCATCGAAGCCGCCGTGCCCGGCATGCGACTGTCGGCGCATGACTGGGGCGACAGGGTCGGGATCGGCGATGGCGCCGCCGTCCATGTCGAGCCGGTGCATCACTGGTCGGCGCGTGGCGCCCGCGACCGGCGCATGGCGCTGTGGGCCGGCTTCGTCGTCGAAACGCCTGACAGCAAGCTCTATTTCGCCGGCGATACCGGCTTTCACAATGGCATCAACTACCGGCTGATGGCTGAGAAACATGGCGGTTTCCGCTTCGCCATCCTGCCGATCGGCGCCTATGAGCCGCGCTGGTTCATGGCGCCGCAGCACCAGAATCCGGAGGAGGCGGTGCAAGGCATGACGCTGTGCAATGCCGCCCATGCCGCCGGCTGTCATTGGGGCACCTTCCAGCTCACCGACGAGCCGATCGACGAGCCTGCGCGCAAATTGACCGAGGCGCTTGACGATCAAGGCATCCCGCGCGAGCGCTTTCGCGCCTTGCGGCCGGGCGAGGTCTGGGATGTGCCGGAGCACATAGCGCCCTGATCCGCATCGGTTTCGACGGAACCCCAGCGCGGCAACCGCGTTTTCAAGTGGTTGAAAAATCTGTCGGTTTGCGAGGCATTGCCATGCTCAAATGGATCATCATTCTCCTGATCGTCGCCGCCGCAGCCAGCCTGCTCGGCATGCCGGCGCTGGCAGGTGCCGCCGCCACCGGCGCGCGGATCCTTATCGGCATCGTTCTGATCATCTTCCTGCTGGTGGTGCTGGGCATTTTCGCCGTCACGTGAGTCCGGCGCTTTCGCCGTGACCAAGCGGCTGCGCACTGGTAATTCCTGCCCGTTTCCGCCATATAGCGCCAAACGGACACGGATTTCCGGAGCAATGGCCAGCACTGCCCCTTTCGCCAAGATGAACGGCATCGGCAACGAGATCATCGTTGCCGATATGCGCGGCCGTGCCGATCGAGTGACGGGGGCGGCGGCGATTGCGCTGAACGCCGATGCCGCGACCAGCTTCGACC
>NZ_RZPH01001109.1:0-1892 GCF_004022825.1 Mesorhizobium sp. M7A.F.Ca.CA.004.04.2.1 | reverse complement strand
GCCGTCACTCGACGACACGGTGACGACCAGCGTGTGGTTGCGAAGTTCAGGTTGCGGGTGTGTGCTCATGGCTGTCTCCGATCTCATGACGCACGCCTTTGCCCGAGCATGTCGGGATATCCCCTGGCCAGCACGGGAGCAAAATGATTGCGGCGCGACCGCACCACATCGAGTGTGTGTTCGTTGAAGGTCAGCAAGGTGGCGACGACCTGCTGGTTGCCATAGGTGCGCTGATAGCCCAGCGGGGTCGCCAGGAAATGCAGCTGCAAGGCGCGCAGCACCCACATCGGCTCGAACTCGATGATCACCTTGTCGACGCCGCGCTTCAGCCCCCACTCGACGAAACCGGCAATCAGTTCGGTGCCGACGGTCGAAACGCCGCGACGGCCGTCACGAAAACCGGGAGCCACCGCGTAGCGGGTCAATTCCCAGATGTTTGGACCCGATGGCGGCGTTCCTTCGGAAAGATCGGTCAAGACCTCGGTCAGCAGATGTGGGCGCGTCGTCGGCAACATCCTCTGATAACCCGCCACTTCACCGCCTCTGATGACGATCTGATGGACCGCCTCGTCGTGATCGAACTGGTCGAGTTCGAGCCCGTCGGGCCGCCTGAGGTCATCCCACCCCATCTCTTCGACGAATATCTTGTAGCGCAAACGATGGACGGCCTCCCAAAGGTCGGGACGTTCCATCAATTCCTGGGTTGTAAGGGAAAAAAGCATTCCGCCGTCTCCTGCGTTCAGAGGAAGATACGGCCGTGCTTTGATGAGAAAATTGCGTGATCGCGTAGGCAAAAATTCCAGGTCGGCACGGCCGACCTAACTAATGTAGCCGCGCCGTATCGCTTCCGCGACGGCCTGCACCCTGTTGACGGCACCTAGTTTGCTTTTGGCGTTAAGAAGATGTTTCTCCGACGTGTGTTCGGAAATGCCGAGGATTTGCGAAATCTCCCATTCGGACTTGCCGACGGCGGCCCATTGCAGGCATTCGCGCTCGCGCGGCGTCAGCACGATATGATCGATGGTGTTGCTCGCCATGGTGTGGAGTTGCATGGCGCGGCCAACCGCATAGGTCGAGACCAGCGACACCTGGCCAAATTCGGCGGCGGACAATTCCACAGCCTCGCCGCCGAGCGACACCATGACGATCTGGCCGTCAAGCGTGATCAACGGAAAGGCCAATCCATCACGCAGTTTGAAGGCGCCGGCATCGCCCATCACCTCGCCGCTGCTCTTGTCTATGCGGATGCCCTGCGACGCCTCGTGCCACTGGAAGGGCGCCTGCAACTGTTTCATATGGCTGACGACCGGGTCATGATCGACATAGTTGCGCGCGACATAGCGCTCCAGCCATTCGCCCGGCCAATCGCAGAGAAGCACATGCTGCTTTTGCTGGCCGGCCGGCGTGCCTGGCTGCGGTACGGTTCCCGCCATCAGCGCGGTGAGGCCGAAATCCGATGTTATGCCCAGCAGCCTTTCACAGACCGCCGCCGCCGTTGCGGCGTGCTGCAGTTGGTCTATGTATTCCAGCGTGCGATCGAACTGACCCATCGCAACATCAACCCCATGTTGCCTCGTGCATTGCGGCCAATGATGCGTGCCTGATTTACACTTCGCCACCGACCACGGATTGCAAATCGCATACTTATTTTGTGGCTTCCCTCACCGAGGCGGCCGAAGCTGATTTGCAAACCGGCTAAATCATATCCTGAAATCGGCGGGTTGAAATCAAAAACCATTGTGCCTGTACCATTTTCGTACCAAAACCGGTGCGAGCACGACTGTGGCGGAGTTTTATCTTGGCGTTCCGGTGGAGGTCCTTCGCCCTTGCGATGCTGATCGGCTTGCTGTCGTTCGCCGACGGCGCGCGCGCCGCGGCGCCTCAGGTTCCGG
>NZ_RZPH01001108.1:0-1894 GCF_004022825.1 Mesorhizobium sp. M7A.F.Ca.CA.004.04.2.1 | reverse complement strand
CCCATACGGTGCGTGTCGAAATGAAGACGCGATTGTAGAAAAGGCCGGTTGCCCCTTGCAAAAGAACGTCTTCTCATCGGCGGATCTGCCGCCGCATCTGGATCATCGCGCACGCTTCGCGCTCTGGCAGGACATCCATGTCGCCGAGATATGGTCGGTCGAATACACGATTTCGGAGAGACTGTCGTTCGAAGCCGCGATCGAAGCCACCGCTGTCGGCTCGCTGGTGCTTGGGCAGATGGCCGGGACGATCCGTCATGCCAGCCGCAAGGCGGGCAATATCGCCGCCGACGGTCGCGACGGCTATCTGCTGCTGGTGAACAATGGCGATACGGTGCTCAGCGGCACGCAGATTGGCCGCGATTATCACGTCGGCAAAGGCGAGGCCGCACTGGTCTCGGCTTCGGAAGCGTTGCAGATGACCGGCGGCGACAGCAATGTCTGGGCCAATGTGGTGCTCCCTCGTGCCGTGCTGGAAAATGCCTTCGCTCATATCGAGGATCGGCTGGCGTTGACCGTTGGAGCCGACAATGAGGCGCTCGGCATGCTCAAGCGCTATTGCAGCTTCCTGGAAGCAGGCCCGGCGCTGGTCTCGCCCGACCTCATCGGCCACGCCACCGAAACGATCGTCGACCTGATCGGCCTTGCGACCGGCGCCAAGGGCGAAGCGGCCGAACTGGCGGGCCTGCGCGGCCTGCGCGCGGCAAGGCTGCAAGCCATACTGCAGAAGATGAGGGATAATTTCGCCGATCCCGCCATTTCGGCGCAGGGCGTTGCCGGGCAATTGCGGCTCTCCGTTCGCTATGTCCATGACCTGCTGCAGGAAACCGGGGTGAGCTTTGCCGAGCGCATTCTCGAACTGCGCTTGCAAAGGGCGCATCGCATGCTCCGCGACAGGCACAATGACCGCATGCGGATCAGCGAGATCGCGCTGCTCAGCGGCTTCTCCGACGTCTCCTATTTCAACCGCTGCTTCCGCCGCCGATTCGGCTCGACACCGGGCAGTGCCAGGTAGTCTCGCCGGCCGCCAACCCCGCTGGATACACGACACGCCAATCGACTGAGGCCGAATGGCCACACCAGCCGGGAAAGCGCTGCGATGCTTTCCCCGACAATTCGGGTGCGGCCCAGCCCAAGACGCAGCCAGCGGACAATGCAACACCGGATTTCTCGACAACAGCTGGATCTCCGCAGCTCATTTATGCGGTGGGGAAGCAACATGGGGCAGCAGACAACAATGAAAACTCTTCTTCTCGCAACGGCCTTCATTCTCGCGCCGCTCGGTGTGGCGTGTGCGGCTGATATCAATGAGGTTTCGCCTGTTGCATCCGGCTACGACTGGTCCGGACTCTATGCCGGCGTCGACATCGGCTACGCGGCCGGAAAATCCAATCTGTTCATCGCCGGCGGCGGACTGGGCGGGGCCACCGATCTCAATGTCTCCACCGATCCGAACGGATTTATCGGCGGTGTCCATATCGGCGCCAATTACCAGATGGAGAACAGCTTCGTGATCGGCGCCGAGGCCGACATTGTGTACAGCAATATAGATGGGCTGACGGCCCTCGACGCCGGCGGCGGCGGTGTCACCACGTTGCTCAAGAGCGAACTCAAATGGTCGGGGTCGGCGCGGCTGCGCGCCGGCTATGCTTTCGATCGGACCTTGCCCTACATCACTGCCGGCGTCGCCGCGGCCAAGTATGAACTGATTGCGGTCAGCGCCGGTGGCCCTGCCGCCGAAGTAACGCTCCACAGCGACAGCCATGTCGGCTGGACCGTTGGAGCCGGCATCGAACACGCCTTTACCGACAAGTGGATCGCGCGGGCCGAATACCGCTACTCCGACTTCGGCAGCCAGGACCTCTCGGTGGCAGCCGGTCTGCCTACGGAAACC
>NZ_RZPH01001107.1:0-1900 GCF_004022825.1 Mesorhizobium sp. M7A.F.Ca.CA.004.04.2.1 | reverse complement strand
CCCACTCCGTCTCGGCTTCGCCGAGCCACCTCTCCCCCGATCGACGGGGTAGAGGAAAGGCGCCAAGCTTTTGCCGTTAACGCTCGTCCAGCAACGCTCCTTTCCTTTCCCTCCGGAGGGGGGAAAGGTGGCGCTGCGAAGCAGCGACGGATTGGGGGAACCACGTGGTAATCAGGCATCGGGCAGATCAGAAGGTATGTGCATAGCGTAGACGTCCATCGGGGGAGATCTGCATCGTCAATGTTCTCGCCAACCTCTTCCCGTCGCCGTCACAAAGACCTTCGATCCCAGAAGATCGACAAAAGATTCGAACCTTTTTCCTGGCTGCGACGACAGATGATCAAGAGGCGGATGGATCGCCTCGGTCAACGAAGCAAGGAGATCGTCATGTTCAAGAACACACTCGTTTCCGGCCTTATCGCCACCGCCGTCGCCGCCGCCACGCTGGCCGGCACCGTGCAGCCTTCGGCCGCTCACAGCCATCACCACAATCACGGTCTCGGTATCGGCATTGCCGCCGGCGTCGGCGGCTTTGTCCTCGGCAGCCTGCTCGCCCAGCCGCGCACCGTCTATGTCGACGAAGGCGGCGGCTCGTGGCATGTCCGCCGCTGCTACGATCGTTATGCCAGCTACGACGCGGACTCCGATACCTATCTCGGCCGCGACGGATACCGCCACTACTGCCGTCTTTAGAGGGGAGGACCGTTTCAGCAACAGAGGGGCCCATGCGAGCCCCTCTTCTGCTGTCTGGATGGTAGCGGTGCGTGCTCCACCGGCCGATTCAGCGCAGAAAGGATTGGCCTGGGCGGCAGACCGGGCGGTGTACAGAGATTTTCCGAGCGTCTATTCTGACCGCGAAACGCGGGGAGAGACCTTTGGACGAGCAGGACCCCAGGGAAGATCTGGTCGAAACGGTTTTCCGCAACGGCACCGTCACTGCCGTCGGCATCCTGCTGGCGTTTTCGCTGGGCTTCATCACGCATTGGGCCGCCAACCCGATCCCGTGGCAGACCTACCATCTTGTCGCCGTCCTGCCGATCCTGGCCGGCATTGCCTTGCAGATGCGGGCGCTCTCGCTGCTGCTCGACACGAAATGCCTGCAACGGCGCATCTATGAACGCGCCAACCGCATCTTCATGGCCGGCCTGATATTCACCGCCTGTGGCGTCGGCATGGCCATCCTTCTCGATTTCTTTGATATCGCGACCAGGAGCGCGCTGCCCGGGACGGGCTGATCAGCCGGCTCGCACGCCGCCGATCATCCTGGTCACCTCGGCGGCGGCATCGCGCACCAGCGGGCCGATCTCGGCCAACCGCTCCGGCGTCACCCGCACCGTTGGTCCCGACACCGAGACGCCGCCGATCGGCTCGCCGAATTCATTGAAGATGGCGGCTGCCACGCAGCGCATGCCGGGGTGCCGCTCCTCGTCGTCGACCGACCAGCCGCGCAGCTTGATCCGCGCCAGATCGTGGGCAAGCGACGAAATGTCGGACAGCGTCCTCTCCGTGAAGCGCTGCAGGCCTGCCTTGCGCAGGATGCTTCCGACGCGCTCCGGCTCGAGATGCGCCAGCACCGCCTTGCCGATGCCCGACGCATGGAAGGGACTGCGTGTGCCCGGACGGAAGAAGGCGCGGATCGCCTGGTGCGTCTCGACCTGGCTGACGAAGACCACGCAATCGTCCTCGGCGACGCCGAGATTGGCGGTCTCGCCGGTTCTTTCCATCAGCTCTTGCATGACCACACGCGCGCGGTCGACCAGCTTGCGGCGCCGCAGGAAGGCCGCGCCCATGCGGTAGGTCTCGACGCCGATCGACCACAGCTGGTCTGATGTGTCGAATTCGACCATGCCGTGGTTTTGCAGCGTCGTCAGCATGCGGTAGGCGGTGGAGGCGGCAAGGC
>NZ_RZPH01001106.1:0-1905 GCF_004022825.1 Mesorhizobium sp. M7A.F.Ca.CA.004.04.2.1 | reverse complement strand
GCATAGGACACCGCGGCGGTGACGAAGAAATAGCGGAATTTGTGCGCGGTGAGCCGGACCCGCTGGCCGCGAGCCAGGAGCACGCACAGCAAGACGCCGCCGGCGCCGAGCGAGATGACGAAGGCCCAGACCATGGCCGGCACGCCGGCAGCCGTGGCGAGCTTGCCGAATGGCAGCGTCAGGCCGAGCAGGCCGCCGGTGACGACCAGCAGGCCGAGCGCCGAATCCCAAAGACGTTTCATTGACCGAATCCTGTAGCGCGGCCCTTGGCCGGCATTGCATGTTAAGATAAGATAATGGAAAGATTCTTAACGTCAAGATATATGATGGTGAGACAGTTGGACAGGGCAGCACGGGCGATCGAGCAATGGAAGCGGGAGCGGCCCGATCTGGATGTCTCGCCGATGGGTGTGCTCGGGCGGCTGAACGAGGCCGCCTCGCTGATCGCCCGCGAGCGCCTAGCGCCGTTGTTTGCCCGTTATGGATTGCAGTCCGGGGAATTCGACGTGCTGGCCACGCTGCGCCGTTCAGGCTCTCCCTACGCGCTGACGCCAACCGCCCTCTATGAAGCGACGATGGTGACGTCAGGCGCCATGACCAACAGGCTCGACCGGCTCGAAACGTCCGGATTGATCCTGCGCGGGCCGCATCCCAACGATAGGCGCGGCATTGTCGTGAGGCTGACCGACAAGGGCCTGGCCTTGATCGATGAGGCCGTCACTGCCCATGTTGCCAACGAGCACGAGATTCTCTCGGGCTTGACGCCGGCGGAACGGGAGACGCTCTCTCGGCTGCTGGAAAAGCTGATCGGGAGCGTGAGCTAATTTCTGTTGCGATCCTTCGCGCCCCCCTCTGTCCTGCCGGACACCTCCCCCACGAGGGGGGAGATTGGCAGCTTCGACACTGCGCCTGCCACGTCAGAGATTGGCGAAGGCCTAGGTGACGTCCGATCTCCCCCGTGGGGGAGATGTCCGGCAGGACAAAGGGGGGCGCTGTCCCGCTGGCGTCGAAAGACTCAGTTGCGATCGTCCGGGAACACCGGGATCGGCATGAACTCGACGCCGTCCTCGGCCAGGCTCTTGGCCTCGTCCAGCGTCGCCTCGCCATAGATGCCGCGCGGGTCGCTCTCGCCGAAATGGATCTTTCGCGCTTCCTCGGCGAACTTGTCGCCGACATAGTCGGCGTTCTCGCGCACCTTCTCGGCCATTGCCTTGAGCTGTGCCAAAGCCTGCTTCTGCGCCTCGCCCATCGCCAGCGCTATTGTTTCCTGTTTGCGCGCCGTGGAGACGGCCGGCGCCATCAGCGCCTTCTGCACCTTGTGCGATCCGCAGGTGGGGCAATCGACAAAGCCGCGCTTCTTCTGGGTGTCGAAATCGTCGTTGCTGCGGAACCAGCCTTCGAATTCGTGCTCGTGCTCGCAGATCAGGGCAAAGCGGATCAAGAGGCTGCACCCCTGAGCCGCGGCGCCTCGCCCGAACCGGCATTGACGGCGAAATCCCGTGCATTCCTGAGGTTGGGGATCTTCTTGCGCGCGGCAAGCGACTGCGCCGGGTCGATCTCGGCGACGATCACATCAGGCTCGTCATGCGCGGCTTCCGCGATGATACGGCCCCACGGATCGACGATCAGCGAATGACCGTAGGTCTCGCGGCCATCCTCATGCAGGCCGCCCTGCGCGGCGGCGATGACATAGGCGCCATTCTCGATGGCGCGGGCCCTGAGCAGCACGTGCCAGTGCGCCTCGCCGGTCTGACGGGTGAAGGCGGCAGGTACGGAAAGCAGATCGGCGCCGGCCAGTGCCTCGGCACGGAAGAGCTGCGGAAAGCGCAAATCGTAGCAAACGGCGAAGCCGAGCTTTGCACCCTCGATCTCGGTGACGACGGCCTCGGTGCCCGGTTCGTAGGC
>NZ_RZPH01001105.1:0-1909 GCF_004022825.1 Mesorhizobium sp. M7A.F.Ca.CA.004.04.2.1 | reverse complement strand
GGTGACGTTGATCTGGGGCGGCGGCCTGATGATGATGGCGGGCGCGGCGATGTCACTGATGGACCGGCGCCTGCGCGTCGGCGCGCCGTCGCGGCGGCGCAAGCAGGCGAGCGCGGTGCCATCCGCGACCCTGCCATGAACGCGCGGTTTTCTCTGACCTCCATTGTCCTGCTGCTGGCGCTGTTCTTTGCCGGCACGGCCTCGGCGGTGAAGCCTGACGAGGTGCTGCCTGATCCGACGCTGGAGGCGCGGGCGCGGGCGCTGTCGGAAGGCTTGCGCTGCATGGTCTGCCAGAACCAGTCGATCGACGAATCCGATGCCGACCTTGCCCGCGACCTGCGCGTCCTTGTGCGTCAGCGCCTCGTCGCCGGCGACACCGACCAGCAGGTCATGGACTACGTGGTTTCGCGATATGGCGAGTTCGTGCTGCTGAAGCCGCGATTCGACCTGCGCAATGCGTTGCTGTGGGGCACGCCCGTCCTGCTGTTGCTGGTGGGAGGCGTTTTCATCGTGCTGACCGCGCGGTCGCGCCGCGTGCTGGCAACAAAATCACTGTCCTCCGAAGAACAGGCATCGTTGGACGCCATATTGCGCCGCGACTGATGTCCGCCGTCACTCCCAAACATTACCAAAGTTTCATGTGTCGGAAATGGCGCTGTAATGTGTGCCGCTCTAATTCTCCTTTCCGAGGATGCCGACCAAGCAGCGTCCGTTGAAAGAGGATAAGAGATCCATGAATATTGCCCCCAATTCATATTCCGTCACCCGCAAGCGTCTCATGGCTGCCGTCGCATCTGTCGCCGTGGCCGGTGCGATCGGGGTTGGCGCGCTGACCAGCGGAACCAGCCCTGTTCTGGCCGATGCCGTACGCGTCGAGGCGCCGCAGGTGCCGGGCTTCGCCGATGTCGTGGAGCGCGTTTCTCCCGCCGTTGTCAGTGTCAAGGTCAAGGCCAAGATCAGCCCGGCCGCCGATGATGGCTCCGACCCGTCCGACGACCAGGATGGCATGAACAACCTGCCCAACAATCCACAGCTACGCCGCTTCTTCAAGGAATTCCGTGGCTTTGGTGACCAGGACGGCCAGGGTGGCGGCAACAGGCGCTTCAGCCACCGCGACCGCAACAACGATCAGCCGCGGCCGGTTGCCCAGGGCTCGGGCTTCTTCATCTCGGATGACGGCTATCTCGTCACCAACAATCACGTTGTTTCAGAAGGCTCGGCCTTCACCGTGGTGATGCATGACGGCAAGGAACTCGACGCCAAGCTGGTCGGCACCGACCCGCGCACCGATCTCGCCGTGCTCAAGGTCGACGGCGTCGGCAAGTTTACCTATGTCGACTTCGCCGATGACTCCAAGGTTCGCGTCGGCGACTGGGTGGTGGCCGTCGGCAATCCGTTCGGCCTTGGTGGAACCGTCACCGCCGGCATCGTCTCCGCCCGCGGCCGTGACATCGGCGCTGGCCCTTATGACGACTTCATCCAGATCGACGCATCGGTCAACCGCGGCAATTCTGGCGGTCCGACCTTCAACCTCAACGGCCAGGTCGTCGGCATCAACACCGCGATCTTCTCGCCATCCGGCGGCAGCGTCGGCATCGCCTTCGACATTCCCGCTTCGACCGCCAAGCAGGTCGTTCAGGACCTGATGAAGAGCGGCTCCGTGCAGCGCGGCTGGCTCGGTGTGGAAATCCAGCCGGTCACCTCCGACATCGCTGAGTCGCTTGGTCTGAAGTCCAACAACGGCGCACTGGTTTCCAGTGCCCAGGATGATGGTCCCGGCAAGAAGGCGGGCATCACGGCCGGTGACGTGATCACCCAGGTCGACGGAAAAGATGTCGCTTCGCCGAAGGAACTGGCCCGGCTGATCGGCGCCTATTCGCCTGGCAAGTCGGTCGACGTCACCGTGTGG
>NZ_RZPH01001104.1:0-1911 GCF_004022825.1 Mesorhizobium sp. M7A.F.Ca.CA.004.04.2.1 | reverse complement strand
GCTCAAGACCACCATCCGGCCGACCGACAACAGTGAGCTGAAGCTCGGCTGGGTCGGCTCAAGCGACGGCTGGAACGAGATCAGCGGCGGCGTGCCGGTCAATGACGTCGACCTGAAGTCGAACACCTTCACCGCCCGCTACAACATTACGGATGAGGACAAGAGCTGGCTCGATCTCCATATCAACACCTCCTACAACAAGACCAATCTCGATCTGACCAGCCTCGTGCCTCTCAACCGGTTTGACCCGAGCACCGGCCTTCCAGTTGTTTTGCCGGCTGGCTCGACATCGAGATTCGACATCGGCACGACCAGCATCGACATTTGGAACACGTCCAGATTCGAGACTGCGGGAATCGCGCACGAACTGACCTATGGCGGCGACTGGGCCGGCGATAAAGTCGAGACCGGCGGCACGGCCGGTGGCGACAGCTTCTATACGCCTTCCGGCAAGCGGAACGTCTCCGGCGCCTATGTCCAGGACAAGCTCACCTGGGAGTGGCTCGAAGTCATCGCCGGGCTGCGTTACGACAATTACAGCCTCAAGGATGACACCCACGAAACGTCGGGGGACCGGTTGTCGCCGCGCATCACCGTCGGCGTCTCGCCTTTCGACAGCGCCAGCCTTGCCGGCCTGCAATTCTACGGCACCTATGCGGAAGGATACCGGTCACCCTCCCTGTCGGAAACACTGATCAGCGGTCGCCATCCGGCAGGTGTCACCTTCCCGTTCCTGCCCAATCCCAATCTGCGGCCGGAAACCGGAAAGACCGTCGAATTCGGCGTCAACTACAAGCAGGATGACATCCTCGAAGCCGGCGATGCGCTGCGCATCAAGGCAGCCTATTTCAACAACGATGTCGAAGACTACATCGATGGCGTTACCCTGTCGCGGTTTGACCCGACAGCCGGCTGCCCGAGCGGACCCGGTATCCCGATATGCTTCCAGTACCAGAATTTTGCCAAGGCCAAGATCGACGGCTTCGAACTTGAGGGCGTCTATGATGCCGGATGGGGCTATGCCGGGCTCTCGGCCTCAATCACCAATGGTCATACCATTTCCTACAAGGACGTTCGGGCCGACCTGCTGACCATCCCCTCATCCCAGGTCACCGCGCAGCTCGGCTTGCGCTTCCTCGAGGACAAGCTGACCGTGGGCGGCGAAGTGCAATACAATGGCAAGCCCAAGGGCAATCCGATCGCCGAGGACTACACGCTGGTCAATGCTTTTGCCAGCTACCAGGCGACGGACAATTTGAAGATTGATTTCCGCGCCGACAATCTGTTCGATGTAAAATACGCCAACCCGCTCAACCTGACCACGGCCGGCCAGCCGCCGCAGCCGGTTTTCGCGGCTTACGAGCCCGGCGTCACCCTGAAGCTGGCGGCGACGATGCGATTTGGAGGCTGATGACCATGACGAGCTTGATGACATCCCTTCGTCTGCTGACCTCGATGCTGGCGATGTCGCTTGCGATGGTTCCGGCATGGGCACAAGAGTCCGCGCCGGTCCCTGCGCTGACCCTTGAACTCAACGGTGCGCAACCTTCCGACAAGGGTTGCCGCCTGACGTTCGTGGTCAACAACAATCTCGGCGCCGACCTGTCCAAGGCGGCGTTCGAGATCGCCCTGTTCAACGAGGCCGGCGTCGTCGACCGGCTGACCGTGCTCGACTTCAAGGAATTGCCGGCAGGCAAGACCAAGGTGACGCGTTTCGATCTGGCCGGCACCGAGTGCTCGAAAGTCAGCCGCGTGCTGATCAACAGCGCGACCGAATGCACCGGTACCGGCGTCGAACCGAACGCCTGCATGCGAAAGCTGAAGACGGACACCAAGACCGGGATCGCTTTCGGAGTCTGAGGTGGGGCTGCATCATGCATTCCCGCGAAACACCGTAGTGCAGCCTCTGGC
>NZ_RZPH01001103.1:0-1912 GCF_004022825.1 Mesorhizobium sp. M7A.F.Ca.CA.004.04.2.1 | reverse complement strand
GGCCTTGGCGGCGTCAATGCGCTGCGTGCCGATGGCGAGGACGCCGACGGCGTCATCAACGCGGTCGAGTTCATTGCCGAACTGCGCCAGGCCAGCGACCTTTCCGGCCTGCCGGTTGGCCGCCGCGTCGTCGTCATCGGTGGCGGCATGACGGCGATCGACGCGGCCGTGCAGTCGAAATTGCTCGGCGCCGAGGAGGTGACGATCTGCTACCGGCGCGGCCAGGAGCACATGAATGCGTCCGAGTTCGAGCAGGATCTGGCCGCCGCCAATGGCGTCACCATCCGCCACTGGCTGCAGCCGAAGCGGGTGATCGCCGAGGGCGGCAAAGTGTCGGGCATCGAACTCGAATACACCGCCATGAACGGCGACAGGCTTGCCGGCACCGGCGAGACCCTGACGCTCGTTGCCGACCAGGTGTTCAAGGCGATCGGACAGAGTTTTGTGCCGGCAGCCCTCAACGGCAGCGGTGCGTCGATCGATCTCGAAGCCGGCCGCATCAAGGTGGATGCGGAAGGGCGTACGTCGCTTGCCAGGGTCTGGGCCGGCGGCGACTGCATCTTCGGTGGCGACGACCTCACCGTCTCGGCGGTCGCGCAGGGGCGCGACGCTGCGGAGAGCATCAACCGGGCACTGACCTCGAACGGGAGGGCATGAGCATGGCAGATATCAGAAACAATTTCGTCGGCATCAAGTCGCCCAATCCGTTCTGGCTTGCCTCGGCGCCGCCGACCGACAAGGCCTACAACGTCATCCGCGCCTTCAAGGCCGGCTGGGGCGGCGTGGTGTGGAAGACGCTCGGCGAGGAAGGCCCGCCGGTGGTCAACGTCAACGGCCCGCGCTATGGCGCGATCTGGGGCGCCGACCGCCGCCTGCTCGGCCTCAACAACATCGAGTTGATCACCGACCGCGACCTGCAGGTCAATTTGCGCGAGATCAAGCAGGTCAAGAAGGACTGGCCCGACCGCGCCATCGTCGTCTCGCTGATGGTGCCTTGCGTCGAGGAGGCCTGGAAGGCGATCCTGCCGGTGGTCGAGGAGACCGAAGCCGACGGCATCGAGCTGAATTTCGGCTGCCCGCACGGCATGTCGGAGCGCGGCATGGGCGCGGCTGTCGGCCAAGTGCCGGAATATATCGAAATGGTGGTGCGCTGGTGCAAGCAGAACACCCGCATGCCCGTCATCACCAAGCTGACGCCCAACATCACCGATGTGCGCAAGCCCGCACGGGCGGCACATGCCGGCGGCACCGATGCGGTGTCGCTGATCAACACCATCAATTCAATCACCGGTGTCGACCTCGACAGCTTCGCGCCGCAGCCGACAATCGACGGCAAGGGCTCGCATGGCGGCTATTGCGGCCCGGCGGTGAAGCCGATCGCCATGAACATGGTGGCCGAGATCGCGCGCGATCCAGAAACCCGCGGCCTGCCGATCTCCGGCATCGGCGGCATCACCACCTGGCGTGACGCGGCCGAATTCATGGCGCTCGGCGCCGGCAATGTGCAGGTGTGCACGGCGGCGATGACCTATGGCTTCAAAATCGTGCAGGAAATGATCGCGGGCCTCGAAAACTGGATGGACGAGAAGGGGCACGCCTCGCTCAACGACATCGTCGGCCGCGCCACGCCCAATGTGACCGATTGGCAGTATCTCAACCTGAACTACGTCGCCAAGGCGCGTATCGACCAGGATGCCTGCATCAAATGCGGCCGCTGCCACATCGCCTGCGAGGACACTTCGCACCAGGCGATCACCAGCATGGTCGACGGCGTCAGGCACTTCGAGGTGATCGAGGCCGAATGCGTCGGCTGTAATCTCTGCGTCAATGTCTGCCCGGTCGAGAACTGCATCACCATGGAGCCGCTGGCAGCCGGCGTGATGGACCAGCGCACCGGCAGGCCGGTATCGCC
>NZ_RZPH01001102.1:0-1918 GCF_004022825.1 Mesorhizobium sp. M7A.F.Ca.CA.004.04.2.1 | reverse complement strand
GTCCTATGTGACGGGCTCGGAAATTCACATCAATGGCGGCCAGCACGTGTGACATAACAGGATGCTCATCCTGTTATGGTGAGAACGGCCTTGCCGCTGAAGCTGCGCTGTCGCAGTGCGTCCAGCGCTTGGGCGATGTCTGTCCATGGCACGGTCAAGGCCACGCGTGTTTCGAGCCGGCCGGCTGCGACCAGAGCGAGCAGCGAGGCGATGTCCTCGCCAATGCCTGGACCGGACGTGTAGTAGGCGAAGGTCTGAAGCCTCGCTCCTCCATGATCCGGAACGAACTGGCGGAATCCGACGGGCGTTAGTTCGCCGCTGCTCGAACCGAACATGACGATGGTCCCGCCAGGGGCGACGCGTTCGATCGCGCATGCGAGGCTTTGGCCGCCAACCGACTCGGTAATCAGCGAGAACGGCCCCTCGGCCAGGTCTATCGCTTCGACAACCTGCCTGGCTCCGAGGCCGCGGAGATCCTCAGCGTGCCGGGCGGCGGCGACAGCGGTCACGAATCCGCCCTGATGGCGGGCGAGCTGGATCTGGAAACGACCGACCGCACCGCTTGCGCCGGTGATCAAGACCTGCTGGCCGGCGAGGTCCCCGCCATGGCGTAGAGTCCTCAGCGCCGTCGTACCGGCGACAGGAAGCGTGGCTGCGGAAACGAAGCTGACGTCATCCGGCAGGGCGGCGAGACGGTCGGTTGGGACTGCGATGCGTTCGGTCCAACCAGCCTCGTCGACCAACGCGACAACCCGGGCGCCGACGGTTGGCCCGGAACCATCGGCTGCTCTTCGTTCGACAATCCCCGCAATGTCCTGGCCGGGTATCCAGCCCTTGGGGCGTATGGCAAGCAGGCGCAGTTCGCCGCGATTCAACGAAGTGGCGTGGACCGAGACAAGCGCTTCATTCGAGGCCGGTTGAGGCTCGGCGACGTCGGCGAGCCTCAACCCGGTCGCACTTTCGGGAGAGATGACCAGGGCGAGCATGGCGTACCTTGTTGCTGGCTTGTCGGTGCCAGCTTGCGTTGGAAAGCACGGCAAGCTGAGTACCCACGTAGGTAGCGAGCCATACCGGCGATGGCGCGCAGCGTCACGAGATCAACCCTGCGCGAACCGGAGCCTATCGACTTCCGCGGTTAAAGAATTTAGCTATCATGGCGTTTCATCGCTAATAGCAGTCAATCATGAGACGGCCCCTCAGCTACCCCTGGCTTGATCTCGATGTGGATGACCCTTCCGCGTTGGCGATTGCCGTGCGCGTCGACATCCCCGACACCCGAGCGGAAGTCCCCGCCCACCGGCACCGCAAAGGCCAGCTCGTCTTCGCGCTCGGCGGCGGCGTCACATGCCGCGTTCCAAGCGGTCTATGGATGGTGCCGCCGCATTGCGGGGTGTGGATCCCCGGCGGCATGGAGCACAGCAATGTCGCAACCGCCAACGCCCGGATTTTTTTCGTCTACATAGAGCCGGGAGCGGCCGACCTGCCAGAGCGGTGCTGCACGCTTTCGATCTCGCCACTGCTGCGCGAATTGATCATCGAGCTTTCCGATCGGCTGCAGGACGACGAGGCGAGGGGCGAACTCTTGACCAAAATGCTGCTCACCGAATTGCCACGCATGCCTGTCCAGCAATTGCACCTGCCGATCTCATCCGAGCCGCGCTTGAACAGGATCGCCGAGGCGTTGGCGCAAGACCCTGCCGACCGCAGCACGCTGGCGGACTGGGCCAAGCGCATGGCGCTCAGCGAGAGCAGCCTCGCCCGCCTTGTGACAAAGGAGACAGGGCTGAGTTTCGGGCGCTGGCGCCAGCAATTGCACTTGATCGTTGCAATTCGGGAACTGGCGTCCGGCAAGAGTGTCGAGCAAGTCTCGGGCGATCTCGGCTATGGTTCGGTCACGGCCTTCATCACCATGTTCAAG
>NZ_RZPH01001101.1:0-1918 GCF_004022825.1 Mesorhizobium sp. M7A.F.Ca.CA.004.04.2.1 | reverse complement strand
GTGTAGGCGGTGTTGAAGATGTTATCGACGCCGAAATCGAGCTTGAGGTTGTCGTTGACGCGCCAGTTGGCGAAGACATTGACCAGATCGAAGGCGTCGTCGACAATCGGCACGGCGTTGGGATTGGTGCGGCTGGTGCGGGTGATCTTGCCGACGCTGAGATATTGCGCGCCGACCGTGAGCTGGTCCTCCAGCATGCGAAAGCCGATTGTGGCCGAGAAGCGGTCGAGCGGCGTGTTGTTCAGCGCCTGGCCGGAATAGACGCCGCTGACGACCTTGGCGTTGATCAGCGCACCGGCGAGGTTTACGAAACCCCAGTTGTAGTCATAGACCATCTCGGCCTCGACGCCCTTCAGGCGGGCGTCGCCGATGTTGATTGCCGTGCGCGGCAGGACGGTGAGGTCGACGTCGATATAGTCCTCGACGTCGGTGTGGAAGACGTTGAGCTTGGCGCGCAACCGGTCGCCCGGCGTCAGCAAATCATCGTATTTGACATTGATGCCGGCTTCCCAGCTCTTCGCCGTTTCGGGCTGCAGCAGGAGATTGGGCCGATAGGTGTCGCCGCCGCCATGCGCGCCGCCGCCACGGAAGACATCCTGCAGGCCAGGCGCCCGGTAGCCTTCGGAGTAGGTGCCATAGAGCTGAAAGCCGTCAAACGGCGTGACGCCGACGGTGAGGCGCGGCGACCAGCGATCGCCGGAGATCGAGGCTTCCTGTGGCGACGGGATGCGCGTCTCGCCATCGAGTTGGTAGCCGTCATAGCGCATCGCAGCTATGGCCTGCAGCCAGTCCTCGTAATCGCCCTGCCACTGCAGGAAGCCGCCATAGCCCTGCTGTTGGCCAGCGCCGAAATGCGCCGCTTCCGAGGAGGCTTCGAGATAGTAGTAATCGAGTCCGTAGGTCAGCGTGTGGGCCAGCCCCCAGGCGTCGAAGCGCGAGGAGTTCTTCACGTTGAAGCCCGAGGTGGCGACATCATAGAAACGGAAATTGCCGATCCCTGAGGCGGGCGCGACCTGCGTCTGCTCGGCGCGGGTGCGGTTGTGATAGGCATTGGCGCTGAAGTCGATCAGCGCGTTGTCGTCGGGCTTCCAGGTATAGGCGGCGGTGTAGGTCTGGTTGGTGGTGTTGGTGTCGTAGCGGCTCAGCGTCGGCGAGGTCGAGCCGCTCGATCCGGTGATCTGGTCGTTGTAGCGCTGCAGGATGGCGCCGAGCTTCAGCTCGTGGCCATCGGCCGGCCGCAGAGTCGTCTTCAGATAACCGCTGGTCACCCGCTCACCGGTCCATGGCACGGTTTCGCCATTGCCGTCGGTATAGCTGTCGCGGTTGCGGTAGATGAGGTTGCCGATGATGTCGGCATCGTCGCTGAAACGATAGGCACCGGTAGTGCTGGTGGTGAAGCCGTCGCCATTGTCCTCATAGCCGAGCTTTTCGCTCAGCGCCCAGCGCTCGTCCTTTTTAAGGAAATCGCCGGCGTCCTTGGTCTCGAAGGAAACAACGCCGCCGATGCCGCCTGAACCATAGGCATTAGACACCGGGCCACGAATGACCGTGGCTTCCTTGATCAGGTCGGGTTCGACGTAGAACGAGCCAGAGCCGTGGCCGACGCGCCAGTAATCCTGCCGGGCGCCGTCGAGCGTTACGACGACGCGGCCATACTGCTCCAGGCCGCGAATGTTGATGGCGGTCGCCGGGTCGTCGCCATTCATCGATGCGGCGACGCCCGGCGTGGTGCGAAAGATGTCGGCGGCGGTGTCGGGCTGGATGCGGTCGAGTTCGTCCTGATCGATGGCGCTGATGGCGGCCATCGATTCGATCACCGCCGTCTTGATCATCGTCGCCGAGATGGTGATCACGTCGAGCATGGTCGCCGGCTGGTTCTGCGCGGGATTGGCCGGCGCCAGGCGGCCGGCCTTGGCGG
>NZ_RZPH01000010.1:0-20198 GCF_004022825.1 Mesorhizobium sp. M7A.F.Ca.CA.004.04.2.1 | reverse complement strand
AGCTAATATATCCCCGACTCTTATGCCTATGGTGCTATCGCGGAATGGCCTGACGGGCAGTCTAGGCCAACAGGATTAATTGCTGCGCTTTCATTCTGCCAGTAGCTTGCAGGCCTGGTCATTTAGCCCACCTTTGTGCCCAGATGGGTCGGCACGCTCACCGTTACCGGTGCGTGGTAACTTGATCGTGCCGACCTCACCTTTGACACATGGAACCGATGCCCCTGTGGCAACCGAAGAAACTGGCGAACGCGCCGCATTGAAGCTCGTCCGAATGGCTACGAGCAGGTATGCCCGCCCGGCGTGCTGCCATCTGAGGAAGCCCTCCTTGGTCTCTACGGCCCCGAACCGATCCACGAAGGCGAAGCTCTGCCCAGGCGATTATTGAGACCGTCGAGGGTCTGACGAAGGAAGCCCGCCGCTGAAGGACACTGACAGCGACGGGCCTTGCACCAGAGCTTGGACTTGTCTCAACCAAGCACATTTCCAACTTCGGTTGCGAAAGCTTGTTCCAGCCCTACGAGAAAGATTTAGCGCTAGCCGACGTCTGACGAAGTAGGCCGCCCGTCACTGGACTTCAGGGAAATCAGTGACGGGCCTCTGCTCGGGTGTTTCAACGAGGTGTCCTTACATTTGATGGCAAGCAACTGCCCACGGAGGGGCCCCTTGCAGTCTTCTCAGGGCGCGCCAGAGCTGAGTTCGCGATGCGGACGGCAAAAGTCAAGCCGCTCGGGAAAGACACAGCTTGGCACATGGCCGCGCGGGCGGCGGAATACGATGCCGACGCGAGAGTCATCGAAGGGATCATCCATCGCCAAAGATCATGACGAACAGCATCGTTAGTCGGTAGAGATAGAGGCCGCTTAAGGTAGCGCAGTTTCCGGCCCATCCTTGCATGCGCTGGCGTCTCGGAACACACGCCGGCGCCTCCAAAGAAATTTTGTACGATTTTTACCAAGCGCCGCCTTGTACGCAAATGATAATGACCGTTGCTGGCTTTGGAGCCATTCTTCAGCACTCAAGATCAGTATTATTCAAAGGACGTTCATATGAATTTCCCCATCGGCGGCGCGCAACCTATTTTCCCTGAGGAACTGGGCACGCTGAGGATTGTATTCTCGCAGCTTTGTGAGGAACACGAGATTCTAACCACTTCTGTTGAGGCCGGGGAACTCGCCTCAGAGTTGGTCCGACTGTTTCAAACAGGCATCAAAGACGAGACTGTGCTGATGGTCTTGATGCGCGCCAGGTTGAACCACCGGCAGGCCCAGTCCGTAGGCTAGTCTTGCAACCACAGCCGTATGGAGGAAAATTATGTTGTACCCTGGTCACTGCCTTGGTCCGTGCGAGATTGAAATGTTGTCTCGCATTTGCCCGACTGTGTGCGACGAGAGCAAATTGCCGCTTACTTCGCCCGATGCCGAAAAAGCGGCTTCTCACCTGCTAAAGCTCTTTGTGAACGGCCTTACCCGCGAGGAGGAACTGGTTGATGCGGCCAGGAACCGTATGAAATGGCTGCCTCGAGCTCATGCTTTTCAAAAGGCGACGCTGCCGCACTTCCAAGCCGTTAGTCAGCAGCAAGTGGCTTAGCCGGTTTACGAATGCGGGCAGCTCATTTTTCACGCAGCCCCTGCCAGGCCGAGTTGAGCCAGGAATTTCGAAACTCCGCTGAGCACATTGGTTCGTGGGGCCTCGAACTTGTAGCGGTACGAGGACACCTCAACCGGCTGATGGATAGCCCCAAACTGGTACGCTACCTCGCTCATCATTTTCCAAAGCAACTCGCTCAATTCCAAGGCGTTTTGGAAACGGCTTGAGTTCCCAGTGCGGCCGCAGGCGCCGCGCCGGCTGCCTAGCGTCGTTCTCTAGCCGCCCTCTGAGAAATCTCATCCTTTCGCAGGAGCGGTGGAAAAGGCCGCGATAATCGCCTCGAGCGACACGCTCAGAGCATTCGAAAAGGTCCTGCCCTTCTGCCAAATCGCGACGTAATGATAAAGAGCTGACGGTTCCACCGGTTTTGCTTCGAGGTTAAACGCTTCGTATTCACGCGCAATGATTTCATTGGTTATGGAAATGCCCAGGCCAGCCGAAACGTATCCGGCCTCGTGACCGTTGCAGTCGAATTCCACCAGTATGTTCGGCTCAACGCCGGCGAAGCGCAACGCATTGAAGTTCATCTGGTGGGCGGCGAACTGGGGATCGATATCGACGATCGTTTCGCCAGCCAGGTCGTGCGCCTGGATACAGGTCTGTTGTGAAAAGCGGTGGTCGGGATGAAAGATGCACACGTTGCGCGCCGACCCGAGCGGCGCCCATTCAAACAGGCGTGGGTCCAGCGGCAATCTCGAGATCCCCAGATCCGCGCGACCGGCCAAGATGTACTCGCCGATCTGGTCGTAGCTTCCAGAAATTGACCGGACGTTCGGAGAGCGACACGGGAAAGCCCTCCGGCGCTCTCTCTGACCGGACGGGCTCAAACCCGTCGCGCCCGCCCTCTCACTCTGACCACCGCACACAAAAAGGCCCGGCGCTCTTGCAAGTGCCGGGCAGCCAGATCATCCGCGAAGCCGAGGCTATTCCGCGGCGTCGAGTTGCTGCTCACTCTTCTCGTCGCCCCGACTGTCTTCGTCGTCACCGGCGAGAAAATCGGGCAGCGCTTTGTCTGCCTCGTCCGCGTTTGACGCGCCCTCGGCATCGAGGTCGATGAGCCGCAGCGGTTCGGGCAGCCAGCCACTGTCGGCCAGCAGCCGCTCCGCCTCTTTGGCCATGTCGTCCTTCTTGAGGTGGTCGATAAGCTGGGCGGCGCTCTCGCCTTCACCCTCGCGAACGGCCTCGATAATACGTGCCTTGGTGACGCGCCCGAGATAGTTGCCGACCGTCGGCCGCCAACCGGCATCGACCATGTCGAGGCCGACTACCCGGGCCAGGTGATCGGCCTCAGTGAGACGCTCCTGCACGCCATGTGCCGAGATAGCGCCGTTCCCATAGCGATCGGCCTTTTCATAAAGGGCGTTCACGCCGAAGGATGCACAATGGGCAAAAAGCGCGGCTCGCTCGTCGTCAGTAAGCGCCGCAAGCGCATCCCAGAGGTCGTCGACCCCCCCAGGCAAACGGGTTTCCCAGGCCGCGTGGCGGACTTCGACCGCGTGCGCGTAAGGCGTGTCGCGAAGCTCGGCAGATTGGGCCGAGAAAACCGTGCCGCGGACAGAGACTTCCATCGCGACACCCTGTGATCTGTAGCGGGAAAACACGTCGCGCACGAACTTGTGGAGCACGGCAAGGTAGGCGATCGCCGGATCGTTCGCGAGCTTGTCGCGTAGCGCCAGCGTGCGCTCGGCGGTCAGTTCCATGATCAGGCGATCCGGCAAGGGCTTGATGCCATCCTCCTCATCATCCTGCGGCTGAGCTGGCTGGCCGCCGATGGTAATTACCGCCCGCTGGACCGACGTCGCCCCATCGTCGGTTCCCCCGGCCCCGAAGTCACTCTCGCCATCGGGCGCAACGGAAGCTTCGTCCTCCGGCTTCACATAGCCACGCTCGACGAGAAGCGATCCATCGGCGTCAACGCTGAGAAAGACACCCGCTTTTGCAATGTCGACCGGATCGAAGTGGACGGGGCGCGCCTCCAGCGCACAAATGGCGGCTTCAAGCTCGCCAAACCGCTGGTCGATCTCATCGGGCAACTCGTCCGCCTCTTCGTATTCCGCCTGCAGCTTGTCGAACTCGTCACGCAGCGCCCCGAGCGTTGCCTGCTCCTCGTCGGTCAAGTCAACGGGCGTGCCGTGGAGTTCACGCAAGCCGTTCGCGGCGCCGTAGGGAAAGCTCACCGCGACCTCGATCCACTTCCAGCCCTCATTGGCAATTTCATCAGCCGTGAGCTGGAGCTTTTCGGCGACAAGACGGTCGAGCAGCAGCGCGTCTTGGAGCCATCCGCCGTCATCCGACTGGAAGAGGTCACGCAGCACCTGGCCGCCAGCTGCCTCATAGGCATCGAGCCCAACGAACACGGAACGCTTGTCGGAAGCGCGGACAGTGTTCTCCGTCAACATGCGGCGAATCTGGTATGGCTCTTTCGACCAGCTGTTGTTGATCGCCTCCCACACTTGCTCCTGTTTTGCGTGGTCGTCACTGACCGAGAACGCTTCGAGTTGAGCGATCGTCATTCCGGCGTCGGCATAGACATCGAGCAGCGCCGGCGACACGGCGGTGAGCTTCAGGCGCTGCTTGACGATGGTGACGGAGATGAAGAAAGCGGCGGCAATCTCCTCCTCCGACATGCCCTTGTCGCGCATGTCCTTGAACGCGCGATAGGCATCCAATGGATGAAGTGGGACGCGATCGATGTTCTCGGCCAGCGAAACTTCCTCCGCCAGGACAGCGTTGTTGCCCATGACACAAGGAACGGGTGCGGTCCTGGCAAGCCGCTTCTGGCTCACGAGCATTTCGAGAGCGCGGTAGCGGCGACCGCCGGCCGGCACCTCGAATATGCCTGTCTCGTCGCCGCCGGCATCGAGCAGGGGACGAACATGGAGGCTCTGGATCAGGCCCCGGCGGGCGATCGAAGCCGCCAGATCCTCGATCGAGACGCCGGCCTTGATGCGCCGGACGTTGCTCTGGGCGAGCACCAACTTGTTGAAAGGGATGTCGCGCGAGGACGACAAGGTGATCTTTTGAACGGCAGTAGCCATGGTGTTTTCTCCGCGACGGTGGCCGAGAGCCTCTCTCTCGACCCAAACCCGTCATGAAATACCGGCACCCCTCTCACTCTCCTGGCCACCGAACCGGGAAGCCGGCGAAGCGCGGTCCGACTCCGGTTCTGCGTGGCTCACCACGCCGCTTCCCGTTTGTCGTTCGCCGCTGCCGCGGTGGCTTGCTGATCCACGCCAGGCTGGAAGCCGAGGATGAATTCGGCGGCCTTCGAGGCGGCGCTGGCGGCACGGACAATGGCGCGATTGTCCTCGCGCAGGACCGCCAGCCACGAGCCGATGTAGTCGGCATGGCGCACCGTCGGCACGATGGCGAGAGAAGCGCAGACAAAGGCCCCGGCCATCTCAGCCACCAGTTCCTCCCGCGCGTAGGATTTCGAGCCGAAGGAACCGGCCATATCACGCCCGAGGCGGGAGGAATGACCCGACCAATGCCCCAGTTCATGGAACGCGGTACGGTGCCAGTTGATGGGTTCGAAATAGGCGGCTGGCGGCGGGACCTGCACGAAGTCGCTCGCAGGGCTGTAGAAGGCGCGGCTGCCTCCGATCCGAAAATCCGCGCCGGTGGCCCGGATCAGCGCCTCTGCTTGCGGTTCGATCATGCCCGGCGGAGGCGGTGGTGCGACGGCGGCGACGTCCTCCGGAAGGTTCTCGCATTGATCGGCGTTGAAGACTGTGAAGCGTTTGAGGAATGGGACCGGCTGTGCTTCGTGCCCGCTCTCGCGGGCTCGGTTACGCTCATCGTCGGGCACGAAGCGGTCGGCGTAGAAGATGGTCGTCCCATGTTCTCCGTTCCTGACGTTGCCGCCGAGCCCAAGCGCCTGGCGGAATGTCAGCCAGCTCTGGCCGGTAAAACCGTGCTCGATGACCGCGCCCCACAGGATCAGAATGTTGATGCCGGAGTAGCGACGGTGGGTCGACGCGTTTTCCGGCATGGCGAGCGGCGCCTTTGCCGCCGCCGTGCCCCAGGGCTGCACCCATGGAATGCGTCCGGCTTCCAACTCGGCGATGATCTTGTCGGTGATTGCCGTATAGAGGCCTGGCCGGTCGTTGCCGGAACGGGCGCTAGCGGTGTTTCTGGGCATCGCGGTTCTCCGCGACGGGCGCCAGGAGCCTCTCTCCCGACCTTCAACCCGTCACGGCAAACCCGGTCTGCACTCTCACTCTCATCGACCCGTCTCGGTACCCAACGGCGGCAGGAAGTAGCATCGGCGTGGCCGATCTCACGTCAGGCATGGAAGCCCGTATGGGTGAAGGCCGTCGCAAATTGGTGCCCCACATTATAGCGCGTGTGCTTGGCTTTGGCGTCGACCGGCCCAGCATGCCGCTTGTTGGCAAGTGGTTCTTTGTCAAGGACGGCCAGGCGCTGGGCGCGGCTTTCCGAAGATGGTCTGATGAGCCTGACCTTGAGCGAGCCACGGCGATGTCATCACCGACAAACCGCGCGATGCTCAAGCAGATCGCGAGATTTCGGGCATAGCGGAAAATCTCGCGATGGTGGCGCCGCAGCCAAGCCGCGTTATTTGTTATAAGTCATCAACTGACTGAAAGCGTGGGCAGCCATGTGCAACGACTATGAGCAGCATATCGCCTGGGCCGAATATTGCAGGATGATGCAATTGCTGGCGCTCGACATTCCCACCCATCAAACCGAACTGGATTTGCCGCAGGCGGATGACATCCGCATCAGTGATCCCGCCCCGATCATGCGCGCCGCCGGCGACACGATCGAACTCACGCGCATGACCTTTGCCTTTCCGCCCTCCGGGCCCAAAGGCGGGCCGATCTTCAACTTCCGCTCGGAAGGACGGAACTTCTCCAACAGCAAGCGCTGCCTTATTCCGGCGTCGGCTTTCTTCGAATTCACCGGAAAGAAGTCTCCAAAGGCTAAGCATCGCTTCACGCTCAACGGCGCCTCGTTCATGGCGATCGCCGGCCTGTGGCGCGATGGCGAAGGCAACAAGCCCCCGACGTTCGCTATGCTGACGACGGAACCCGGCCCGGACGTGGCGCCCATCCACAATCGCCAGATTGTGGTTCTGCGCCCGGACGATTGGGCGGCATGGATCTACCTCACGAAACCCGAGGTGGAGCTGTTGAAGGCCCTGCCGGCCGGGTCGCTGGCGGTAGAAACCGTGCGACAAGGAAGCGACTAGCTCAGATGCCGGTGCGTTTTGCGCAAACACGGAAGATTCTTAGCGGCATCGCTGCGGCAATTGCGGCCCCTCGAGATCGCGGCTCGGGCCAAAGCGTCAGCACCTCGTTGTCATTGATTGCCGAGTGGCCACTTCCGCCATCAGCCACGCTTGGCTCGTCGGTGCGCACGAAAGGTATCGAGCGTGAAATACGTGCCCGCCTGCCATGGGCGGTGAGGAAGTACATCAAAGCCGAGACGGGTCGCATCACATTGCGGATGCGCGAAGACGATGCCGAAGAGTTCGAGGCCGCCTCGAACAAGATCGCCAAGACCCTGGAAACCATCGAAGTACTCCCGGTCCTGCCGCGCGAGGCGGAGGACATCCTCGCAATTTCTTCGCGTGAGCGTCACAAGTGGCTGAAAGACGGACGGCTGCAAAGCATTGGCACCCGCACCGTGAAGATGCGCGGTCGATCCAAGGCCGTCACCTTCCACGTGTTCGATCCCAAGCACATCGAGGACATCCTTGATCGTGATCTGCCAAGCCTTTGGCGCGAAGAAGACGCGCAGCAAGTTACAGAGAACAGGCGACGTGGCGCCGGCAAGGCTGCCCTGACGCGGGCGGGAAAGGGTAGCGAGAAGGTTCGCGGCGCCGGGAATAACCCCAGAGATGACGCTCCCCGGCCCAAGTTGAAGGGCTGGGACGCGTTCGACGACGAGGGCCTGCTCCGTTAGATCCGCCTTGTAGCCACTCGCGCGTCCAGAATGGACCCTGAGCGAAAGCTAACCGGGAGCCGAAACGATCTGCAGTCGCGATTGGCCGGTCCCGAACCATTCCATGCTGAAGGAGTTCTTCAAGCCGACAACAGCCCGTTTTTGAGGATGGCCAATGTTCGACAACTTCGTGCTTGAAATGATGGAAACCGAGGGCGGGCCGACAAGGCTTCGGCATGGCGGATCTGGGCCGCCTCTGCTTCTGATCCATGGCCATCCTCTCGCGCATATGACGTGGGGCCAGGTCGCGGACTTGCTGTCAGCAGATTTCAGGATCGTGTGCCCCGACCTTCCGGGCTTCGGTCGCTCCTACGTACCGGCCGATGACCCCGAGAGCAGGTTCTCGTCCAAGCGGGCAAAGGCTTCGGCGCTGGTGGAGGTGATGGAAAGGTTGGGCCACCACGCTTTCTTCGTCGCCGGGCATGATCGTGGAAGTCTGGTCGCTTTCAGAATGGCGATGGACCATCCCGACCTGGTGCGAAAGCTGATTGCCGTGGATGGGTTGCCAGTTATCGAGCATCTGGAACGGGCCGACTGGAACTTTGCCCGCGATTGGTACCACTGGTTCTTCTTTGCTCAACCCGAGAAGCCGGAACGGGCCATCCTGGCAGACCCGATGGCATGGTATAGTGACTTGCGGCCAGATGAGATGGGACACGATGCCTATGACGAATTGGTTTCATTCATCCACGATCCAGCCATCGTCCATGGCATGGTCGAAGACTACCGCGCTGGCATAAGGATCGACCATCGCCACGACCGCGAAGATCGAGATGCCGGCAGGAGGTGCGCTGTCCGATGCTCTGTCTTTGGTCACTCGACGACGATTTGGAGCAGATTTATGGCGATCCGGTTGCCATCTGGAAGCACTGGGCCGACGACGTGGGGGGCTACGGAATCAGGAGCGGGCACCATGTCGCCGAAAAAAATCCCGCCGCTCTCGCAGCAGCGTTCAAGGCCTTTCTCTGAAAAATGACAGAAGCACCGATTGAGCGATCGCCCATGCGTGTCGACGAACCCAGCCATTGTTCGGCAGACCCGTTCTTGCACCGCCCTATTTGAAATCCCGTGTCTTCACCTTGATCTGGTCGATGTGCAGATAGGGATCGATAATATTCCGCGGCCTCGGCCCCTTCGGCATGCCGCGCGGATCGGGCGTCGGGCTGCCATGATGGAATTCGTCGCCGCGGCCATGCGGCAGGGGAAAGGCAGACTCACGATCGCCAACGCTGGCCAGATCGGCGGAAAGATCGCTCAAACGATGAGCGACAAGATGGACCACCTCGCCTTCCCTTTGGATGCGACCATAAACGCCAATCATGCCGGCGCCGAGCACGACCCTGCGATATTTTTCGAAGACCTTGACCCACACGACCAGATTGGCAATGCCCGTCTCATCCTCGATTGTGATGAACATGACGCCCTTGGCCGAGCCAGGTCGTTGGCGGACCAGCACGAGGCCAGCCGCCTCCAGCCAGTGCCCGTCGCGCGCCTGCATGGCCTCGCGACACGAGACGATGCGCTTGCGCCCCAGGTCGGCGCGCAGGAAGGAAACAGGATGGTCGCGCAGGGTCAGTCCAACATGTCCATAGTCCTCGACCACTTCGCCGCCGGCGGTCATCGCACGCAGCGCGACAAGGGGCTCCTGGATCTCCGATACCGTCCGCTGCTCGCGGCCGGAGGCCGCCGCAAACAGTGGCAGCGGTTCGTCGCGCAGTGCCTTGATCGCCCACAGGGCCTCACGCCTCGCCAGCAATAGGGATGGTTGGAAAGCGTCAGCCTGGGCGAGTTCAACCAGAGAGGCAGCAGGAACACCGGCGCGGTGCCAGAGGTCATCCACCGACGCAAAGGGCTGGTCTGCGCGTGCGATGACAATGGTCGCAGCATCGGCGTTGGCAAGACCCCGGACCATGCGCAGACCAAGCCGGACAGCGAACCGACCGTCATCGGCGGTGGGCTCGAGCGTGCAATCCCAACGCGAGGCGTTGATGCAGACAGGGCGCGCTTCGACGCCATGGTCACGTGCATCGCGAACGATCTGCGCCGGCGCGTAGAAGCCCATCGGCTGAGCGTTGAGAAGAGCGGCGCAGAAGACATCGGGGTGATGGCATTTCATCCAGGACGAGGCGTAGGCGATCAGGGCGAAGCTGGCGGCATGGCTTTCGGGAAAGCCATAGCTGCCGAAGCCTTCGAGCTGCTTGAAGGTCTTTTCGGCGAACTCGCGCTCGTAGCCGTTCTTCACCATGCCGCCGATCAGCTTGGCGCCGAAGCTGGAAACGCCACCGGTGTGTTTGAAGGTCGCCATGGCGCGGCGCAACTGGTCCGCTTCGCCTGGCGTGAAGCCGGCGCATTCAATCGCCACCCGCATCGCCTGCTCCTGGAACAGCGGCACGCCCAGTGTTTTTCCGAGCACCTTTTCCAGCTCTGGCTTGCGATAGACGACGTCTTCCTTGCCTTCACGGCGGCGCAGATAGGGGTGCACCATGTCGCCCTGGATGGGACCCGGCCGGACAATCGCCACTTCGATGACGAGATCGTAGAAAGTACGCGGCTTGATGCGCGGCAGCATCGACATCTGGGCGCGGGATTCGATCTGGAAGGTGCCGAGCGTATCGGCCTTGCGGATCATCGCATAGGTGCGTGGATCCTCGGCAGGGATCGTCGCGAGATCAAGAGTGATGCCCTTGTGCTCGGCCAGCAGATCGAAACCGCGCTTCATGCAGGACAGCATGCCGAGCGCCAGCACGTCCACCTTCATGAACTTCAACGCGTCGATGTCGTCCTTGTCCCATTCGATAACCTGACGATCCTTCATCGCGGCTGGCTCGATCGGCACCAGATCGTCGAGCCTGTCGCGGGTCAGGACGAAGCCGCCCGGATGTTGCGACAAATGCCGCGGCGCGCCGATCAGCTGCCTGGCCAAGTCCAGCGCCAGACGCAGGCGACGGTCGCCGAGGTTGAGGTTCAGCTCCTCGGCATGTTTCGGCTGGACGCCTTCGTCCGACCAGCCCCACACTTGCGAGGACAGCATCTTGATGAGGTCTTCGGGCAGTCCAAGCGCCTTGCCGACATCGCGCAAGGCGCCCTTCGAGCGATAGCGGATGACCGTCGAGCAGAGCGCGGCGTGTTCGCGGCCATAGGTTTCGAACACCCATTGCATGACGATTTCCCGACGCTCATGCTCGAAATCGACATCGATGTCAGGCGGCTCACGCCGCTCCTCCGAGACGAAGCGTTCGAACAGCAGGTCATTGCGGTCGGGATCGATCGAGGTGATGCCGAGCACATAGCAGACGGCGCTGTTGGCTGCTGATCCCCTGCCCTGGCAGAGAATGCCCTGGCTGCGGGCAAAGCGAACGATCGAGTTGACCGTCAGAAAATACGGCGCGTATTGCAGCTTCTCGATGAGCTGCAACTCGTGCCTGAGCGTGCCAACGACCTTGTCCGGCACGCCCTCGGGAAAGCGCTCCGTCGCGCCCTCCCAGGTGAGTTTCTCCAAGGCTTGCTGCGGTGTCAGACCCGGCAGCATCCGCTCCTCGGGATATTGATAGGCAAGCTCGTCCAATGAGAACCGGCAGCGCTCGGCGATCTCGATCGTCCGCGTGAGCGCTTCGGGGGAGCGGCTGAACAGCCGTGCCATTTCATCGGGCCGCTTCAGATATCGGTCGGCGTGCCGCTCGCGCCGAAACCCGGCATCATCGATCATCACATTGTGCCGGATGCAGGTGACGACGTCCTGCAGGATGCGCCGTGACGGTTCGTGGAACAGGACATCATTGGTGACAACCGTTGGCACGTGCGCCTGTCCGGCAAGATTGGCCAGATCGTGCAGCCGCAGCGCCTCGTTGGGACGGCGCCGCAACGTCAGCGCCATATAGGCGCGATCGCCAAATGCCTCGCGCAACCGCCTGAGCCAGAGCGCGCATTCGTCGTCGGCCTGGTCGGGCACGAGCACTGCAAGGAGCCCCTCGCCATAGGCGACAACGTCAGCCCAATGCAGCACGCATTTCGCCTTGCCGCCACGCTTCTTGCCCAGCGACAGCAAGCGGCACAGCCGCGAGTAGGCCGCGCGACCGGTCGGGTAGACCAGGATGGAAATCTCTTCCACCAGATCCAGCCGGCAGCCGACGATCAGCCTGACGCCGGTTGCCTTTGCAGCCTCGTGCGCGCGGACAATGCCGGCCAGACTGTTGCGATCACAGATGGCAAGGGCGGGCATTCCCATGCTGGCTGCTTGCGCGAACAGTTCCTCACAGGAACTCGCGCCCCGCAGAAAGGAAAAATGCGAGGTGCATTGCAGCTCGACATAGCACGCGTTCATCCGAAGATGCCGTGCAGGAACCAGCGATGCGAGCCGGTCGCGGTATCCTCGCCGTCGCCTGCGCGATAAATCCAGAACCGCTCGCCGGCTTCGTCCTCGACCTGGAAATAGTCGCGCACGGCAGTTAGCTCGGCGTCGCGCTTCCACCATTCGCCGAAAACCCGCTCGGGACCATCGGCGCGCTTGATCCGTCGACGGATGCCTTTCCAGGTGAAGCTCGCCGGAGGATGGTCCGGTAGCAGCGCAATGGCCTCGATCGGCTCCGGCACGGCAAACAAGCGAGCCGGACGCGGCCAATGGTCTGGCCATGCGTCGCCGGTCTCAGCGGATGCAGCGGCTACACGCCGGAAAGAACGCTCGGGCACATCGCTGGCAACCGGGGTAAACCGATAGAGCTTTTCCTCACCGACACGGTTGCCGAGTGTGTCGATCAAATCCGAGATGTCTGCATCCCGTTGCTCGATCAGCGACGAAACGGTCTGCCTGGGGGCGAGTGATTCCGCCAAGGGCGCGGACAGGCGCATCAACTCGATGCCGAAACCCGGATCGACCATCTCGATCTTGTCGCAGAGCAACCGTGTCAGCCGCTTCACATCGCGGACAGGCAAGGCCATGCCGACGCGAACGGCTTCGATGCGGTTGTCGACGCGGTAGAGCAGCAGGTCGAGCCGCCGGGCCCCGAGGCCCTTGGTCTCGAGATCGACACACAGCGCTTGAACAAGCTTGCCGACATAGCGCGCGATTGTCTCGGCCGCACCGATGGGCTCGCCAAAGGCACGTTGGACTTCGACCACATCCGCTGATCGCACCGGCTCAATCGGCTCGGCGAGGCGTCCAGCAGCCTGGTCAAGCCGGCGGCCGAGTTCCGGCCCGAAGCGCAACGTCAGTGGCGCGCGCGGCTGCTGCAGAAGCTCGCCTACCCTGTCGAAGCCGAGAACCCGCAAACCCCTGACGATTGCGTCGGGCAACCGCAGTGCCGCGATGGGCAGTGGAAGAATCGCATCCTGCGTTGCGTTGACGGCGACCACGCTGACGGTCTGCTTCACGTATCGCGCCACCGCATGAGCAGCACCCCAGCTATCCGCTATGGCTGCGCGCGCCGAGAAGCCGACCTTGCCGAGATGTTCGACCATATCGGCCAGCATCAAGCGTTCACCGCCATGAAGATGATCGGCGCCCGTGGTATCCATCACCAATCCGTCGGGAGGTTCTGCTGCGACAATCGGCGCGTACCGCCGCAAAGCCCACAGGGCCAACCGATCCAATGCCTGCGCGTCTGCTTCAGGTTCGGCATCCATGACCGCCAGCCCCTGGACGAGGGCCTGTGCCTTGGTCGCGGGCATTCCGACGCGCAGGCCCGCTTCCAGTGCCGCGCGATCCACCGCAGTCACCAGGCGACGATTACCGTGCCGCCCGACCAGCACCAAAGGCTTATCCGGTGGCGGCGAGACGTCGCCCAATTTCCTTTTGAGCCGGTCGGTCGACCAGCTTGGAAGGAATAGCGAGACGACCCTTGGCATCACAAGCCTCCACTTCGATATCGAGTGTTTCCCCTCCACGAGACCGGATCAGTTCAAGTTGCCATCGCGCCCGACCAACGCCGGGCACAGGCAGCGGTCGCGACGGCAGCACGGAAACCCGCCAGCGGGTGACAGACGCCGTCGGCTGCCCGAAATCGGCGGCTTCGGTCTGGCGGCGCCAGCGGCGGATGGCGATGCCCATCGCGCCGGAGCCTTCCGATGCCAGTTGCAACCGGCGCGAGGAAGTCATGGACAGGCGCGCCACTTCCGCGACCACCGCTCCAAGACCGACATGCCGCAGACCTTCCTCGAAGCAGGCGAGCAAGGATTTGTCGTCACCGGCTTCAACATAGATCACCCGGTCGGGATGCAGTCCGACCTGTGCGATTGCCGGCGCAAACAGATCCTGGCGCGTCACGCACCACAGCACCTTGCCTTGCGTCCTCGCTGCAATCCCGGCTGCAAAAAGCGACGCTGCAGCGCCATCGATCGCTCCATTGCCGCCGCCGGCAACTTCATGAAGTGCGCCAAGCGCCACACCCCCGCCTGGCAGATGACTGTCGATCGAGGAGATTCCGAATGGGAGCACCGCTCTTTTGCGCGCATTACCGCCTTCGAGACGCGCAATGCGACCTCGCAGATCGGAAATAGCAGCGTTTGGCGTCGATGCACTCATCTGTCCCCTGAACGCGACATGCTGGCGGAATGTTCCTCATTTGTTCCCTTCCTAATAAAGAGTCAATGGCATGGCGAGGTGGTGCCGCGGAAGAAATTTTGTCGCGACCGCCCGGTGGCACCGAAAGAACCGTTTGCCAGCAGGACGAGGCGTCGAGGCCACCTGTCCTGTTGGGATGTTCGCGCCGGCGGTTGGCGGCGCACAAGGAAAAACGGCGTATAAACCGCAGTCCCGCGCGCGCCCGCAATGGCGGACATTGTCGCGCGCGGGACGGAGGAAATTCGCCCCCGCCGCGGGCGGTTAACAGGACAGCCGTAGGAGCGTCAGCATAGCGCCGGCCGCAGGACGGGACGCGGGACCGACTGTCCCCGTCCGCAGTGGTCCGTGTAGCAGCGGCCATGAATGCAGTTGCGTTGGGATTGAGCACGAAGCCTCAACCGATTGCCTGATGTACGCTATCCTATTGAAAAAACTACCCTATTTCCAAGCCATCAGGAGTCTATTGACACCTTTGTTCTTATTTTGTTCACTGTGGGAGTTTGATAATGGAGGCGAACCATGGAACTTCGCTTGAACATTGAAGGTGCAACGCCCGAGGAACTGGCACGCGGGGTCACGGCAGCCGAAGCAGTCTTCGCGCGCGCCGGGATTACGGCTTTGCAAGGCGCGGAAGGTTTGTTCGCGTTGGAAGGCTGGGATATCAAAGGCTTTCCGGAAGACGACCAGCCAACCGAGGACGAGGACCAGGCTGCTTCGGTCTGGATGGAAGCCGACGAGGCTGCGACGACTGCATGTTGTGCGGGCTGGCCGGAGGATAAAGTTCCGGGCCATCAGATCATGGAGTTGATCGACGTGCCCCGAACGAGATTGCAGGCCGAGGCGCTCCCGGACACGTGGCCGGCGCGCAAACAGCTCTATCCCGATGTTGTCACCCGGTTGGAGACCACGACCGGGCCGGACCGCCAGATCGATTTCGATATTGCCTTCGTTCTTGGTTGGGTGCCCGAGCGGCCGACGCTGGATCAGGTCGAGCCGCTTTCGGAAAATGGCGACCGTATCCCCTTCTTCACCAGCAACCTCGCCCAGGTGGAAGAAATGGCTCGCAAGGCGCTCAAGGACTGGACGATCGAGATTGACCAGGACCCCTACGATGCCCACGTTTTCGATCCTGCAGCCAGCGAAGACGGTGAAGAATTGCGGATGGCGGCATGGCGCGATTTCGACGGCTCCCTGCTTATGGAGAAGCCACCTGCAAATCCTGCAATCGCACTGACCCTGGCGGATGCGCGGCCAGTCGATGCATTTCGATTAGCGGTGAACGGGTTACACGGCCATCGTCGATCGATCGTGCTTGGCCACTCCAGGTCGCACGCTGGATAGCTAAAAACCTGACCAGCCCACACCGCACCCGAGGAGAGAACCATGTCAGAAAAACCACCCTATATGCCGACCGGCATTGGAACAGGCATGATGAGCGACGACGAGACCAAGGTCGGCGTTCTGATATTCGAAACGGCGCAAGGGAACTTCGACTTCGCAGTCAATCTGCAGGCGGTCGATATCCTCACCAAGGCCATCAACAAGATCGAGATGCATCTTCGCTCCGGCAAGACGCGCTGAGTGTCCGACGATGTGCCAGATCAGAAAAGCCGAAGCCAGGACCTTCGGGAGATCACGCAGGGACCAGGCATCGTGCGGAGGGGCGGCTGGGCGTCGCAAATCCGTTGTCAGTCGCCGACTGGCTCGGCTGGAGGAAACGCTCGGAAGCCAGTGCTCTCGCGCACGACTCGCGGCGCCGGGTTGACGGACTGCCGCTGCGATCGATCACGACTTGCTCACGCTGCATGCCGGCGGTAGGTGGGCCCGGCCATGTAGCGCTCTCCCGTTAGCATCGTTCCCCGGATTTGGGGGGGCCGGCTAAGTCTTGGTCGACCAATTTCGACAGGACAGCCGTCGATCTGGATTGCCCGTTTGCCGTCCAACGCGACCGAAGTTCTTCGCCCGCTGGTTCGCACCGGATCATTCTCCGTCTTCTCTGCGACGATCGCGACGCGTGGCGTGCGTCACTGGCGGCCATTTTAGCATCAGCTTGACAAGTTAATTGCCCCAAAGCAGTTTCGGTGGGTGAAAAGGGAGGAACAGCTATGAAAAAAGCCTATGAAAAGCCAGTCCTGACCAAGCGGGGAATTCTTTCCTCAATCACGGCGCAAGTCATCGAGTCGGGTCTTTCTGCGACCTGAGCAGGTCTTTGACCACTGGAAGCCCGGTGGCTCCGGCTGGCGGGCTTTTTGGTCTTCAGGGCGTGGATTAGGTCCTGACCGACAAAGGGTGCTACATGGGCGATGAAGAATGCCCGCCCAGCGTACGTCTACGCACCACCGCTGATCGGCCTTCCGTTCCTGGCTGTGCTACTGGCTCTGGATGGGACGACCATCGCAACGCCCTTTGACACCGCAGATGAAGCGGCCGCCCACAACAAGGTGATGGCGGTTACAGGTGCGATACGGCAAAGCGGACTTGATAACCACAAATAGGAGAACCCGTCCATGAGACTGCTACGCATCACACCGGTTGTCATTCTTGCCTGTGCCTTGGCCCTTGCGGCCTGCGCCAACACCGTCCGAGGCGTCGGCAGGGACGTCAAATCGACGGCCAACGCAGTCGACGACACGGTCAATAAACCCTGATGCAGAGGACCGTCACGGTCATCGAGAAGACAACGGGCCGCGTGATCGGAGCTCTGCCGATCGATCTTGCGCAGCAGAATCACGAGGCTTCCGATGATCAGTATTTCACCAAGGCGTTCGAAGCCGCCATGGACAGCGGCCTTATTAGTGAGGCCGACAAGCATGCGGTTGAATTCCGGCTTGAGTAAAGTTGACGTTGCGACGGCTTTCTGTCGCGTATCGGGGTTTGTGGTTGCATGGTTTTGCACCTCAGCCATCCATCAGCGGTGAATCAACACACCGTCTAGTCCAACTATCCCTAGGCACGGCCCGCCGCTGCTATGAATGGGGCGGCGGGTTTTTGACCCGGAGGTGAGCAGCAGCCGCTACTCAGACCCACTCAGCAGAGCAAGTCGGCGTATTGGTAGGCGAACACTCTGCCGTTGCTCTCGTCGGTCACCTTAAGAAAGTAGTTTCCGGATCGGTGGAGCGTCAGGGACCTTTTCGTTGCCTGTGCGGCGGCGCAATAGGATGTCGGGGCCCCAGCCCGGTATTCCGCTATCACCTGGCCCGCAAGACATTCTCGGATTTGATACGCTACGGTCAGCCCCCGGGGTCCGAATCATACATTAGAGATATCTAACATTTCCCTTTTGGCGAGACGGGGTGTACTTTAGTTACCGCTGGGTGATCCTAGCGACCTACACTGCCCGCTGCCGAGAGGTGGCGGGCCTTTTTGTTTATCTGTGGAACGCCGCAATCCAATGGGAGTTGAAATTCTGTCACCGCCCCTTCCGTGGAGGCGATGATGGCCATGGACGTACAGCCGTGGTCGGCCCGCTCCCGCTTCCTCAGTGGGCGGGCCATCTCGCGGGCCGCTCGCTAGCAGCATCTGGTGCACCATGCCGTCAACCTCGATACGCAGGTTCGAATACAATCCGGGCACCAGGGTTCTATCGGTGTGGTTTGTAGCGAGCGGCAGGCAGTACGACTTTCTGGACGTGCCGCCTGATACCTACGCCGATTTTAAAACTGCCTTTGCCAAGGGCCGCTATTTCAACGATCGCATCCGCAACCATTTCGCGTTCCGGCCTGTGGCAAGCTCCGGCTCCAGCGGCTCATGCTGAGGCAGATTGTGCCAAGCGACCTGGCGGAAGTCGCGCATGTCGAACTGCTGGCCGCACACCGGACAGGTCATAAAATTGTTGAGCTCGTCGGCAGGCTCGCCGCCGTGCTGCTTGCCGGGAATCGGCGGTCCAAGGTCGGATAGCTTCGTCATAACTGTCAAACATTCAATTCGTCTAAAATGTTCCGGAACCATTTTAGCGCGCGCTAATTGAATCGCACTATGCGAGTCGGCGCATGCCTCTGAAGTTCATCAAGCCCATGGAGCCCGAGCTGGTCGACACGCCACCGCAAGGCGACGAATGGCTCCACGAGATCAAATTCGACGGGTATCGCACCCAAATTATCAAGGATGAAAACGGGATCCGGCTGTTCACCAAGAATGGTTACGACTGGACCGGCCGCTACATCGAACTTGCCGGAGAGGCGGAGGCGATCGAGGCGGAAAGTTTCATCATCGATGGCGAGACAATCACGGTCAACGAGGCCGGCCTGTCCGACTTCCACGCCCTGCAATCAGCCGTTACCCGCCGTGAGCCGTCGCGGGACCTGTATTTGGTGGCGTTCGATCTCCTGCACCTGAACGGGCATGATCTGCGCAACATGCCGGTGGAAGACCGCCGCGAGATCCTGCAGGCATTGATACCAGCCGTCGGGCGCATTCAGGTCAGCAAAGCCATGCCCGGCACTGGCGATGCGGTTTATCACCTGGTCGACAAGGCAGGGCTGGAGGGCATGATCTCAAAGCGCAAGGACAGCGTCTACCGCAGCGGGCCGACGATGAACTGGCGCAAGATCAAGTGCTATGCCGAAAAGGAAATGGACATCATTGGCGTGCAGCGCGAGGCCGGAAAGCCCGCGATGGTGCTCATGGCCGACAAGGGTCGCTATGCTGGCGGCGCTTTCGTTGCCTTTAAAGCCGACAAGCGTCAGCGACTATGGGATCGCGTGCAAGGGAAGGTCGGCGGACCAGTGCCCATCGGTCTAAAGAAAGAAAAGGCCGAATGGCTTAAGCCTGGTCTGGTCGGTCGCGTGCGGTTCCTAAAGGGCGAGGAAAGGCTCCGCCACGCCAAGCTGCTGGACTACCGTGAGGAATAAGCTGGCGACAAGGTGCTGCCCATGACGCGGAACAGAACCGTGTGCCTGACTGACGTTGTGCCGAGATCAAGGTCTAGGAGAAACGGCATGGTTGCGCCCCGCGCGGTGTGGAAGGGCTTTCTGAGGGTCGGTTCCGTGTCGTGCGGGGTCAAGATAGTGGGTGCCACAAGCGAGGCATCGAAAATCCACTTCAAGATTTTGAACCGCAGCGACGGTTTACCCGTCAAGAGTGCCTATGTCGACGAAGGGACTGGCGATGTTGTCGAAGTCGCGGATCAGATCAAAGGCTACGAGGCGGACAAGGGCGAGTTCATCCACGTCGAGCCGGACGAGATCAAGAAACTGAAACTGACGTCGCAGCACACACTCGATGTCGATTCCTTTGTTCCGGTTGCCGAGATCGACACGCGCTATCTCGAAAAGCCATACTACTTGATCCCGGCTGACGGCGCCTCGCTGGAGGCCTTTGGCGTCCTGCGCGACGCGATGGCCAAATCCCGGAGGTTACGGGCAGCCTAGACACATCGGGCTTTGTTGCCGGATTGCCGTTGTGCCCGTAGCTATAGGTCTCGTCGTTTGGTCACTCCTTGTGACCAACTGGTCGGCGTGGTCACCGTCACCCAAAAAATGATCGTGCCGACCTGGCCATGGACCGAGGCCATGTGAGATTGCGTGGATGATCGTTGCTTTAATCTAGCGCAATGTAGCGTTGAGCGGAAACGAAGTAGGCCCGCCACTGAGGACACAAACAGCGGCGGGCCTTGCTTTGAGACCTGGCCCGGGGAGCCAAGCTGCAAACCCAACTTCGATTTCAGAAACAGGTTCCAGGCCTGCAGAAAAAACTTAACGCTTGCTGGCATTGCATAGGCCCGCCACCGGGTCTCGGAACCAGAGGCGGGCCCTCGCACCAGAGCTTGGTCGTTTCAAGGAGGGAGTCGTCCTCACCAAGCACATCCCGAACTTCGACTGCAGATGCATGTTCCTCAGGTCAGTTCAAATTTATCGCCCTGGGGTCAAAATGCTCGTGCGAGCAGCAGGCATCTAGAGCGGCGTTTTCCTCGCGCCCACGACGGTCGGCCACGGCCGGATGCTCGATGGCCTCGGCTATCTCGATCGAAGTCCAACCCGCTGCCATGACTTTAAAGGTCCATTCGGTGACCTTCTGGCTATCGTGT